>NZ_JBDOHS010000013.1:0-76652 GCF_039832105.1 Dorea sp. YH-dor226
TGGCACTAAAATTTCTTCTCTGTCTGGACATGATAATGAATCCTCTCTTTCATACTGATTTTAGTATATCAGATTCATTAAAATCTGTCCGAAAAAGTGTCTTAATTTATGAGACCATTATACTCTCCAAGAATGGAAGAGATCGCATTCACTGCATGAAATGCGGTCGGACTCTTTTTGATAAAATCAAACAAATCCGTTATCATATTTTCACACATTATAGTTTCCTCTTATTGAATATTTTCTTTCTGGTTTTCTTTCTTTGCGATCTGTGGCATTAAAACTCCAAGCGCAGTAAGGACAACCGGTGTAATCACATTCAAGGCAAAAGTAAACAGATCATCACTGTACATACCCAGGAAACAGCATACTGCTGTGACTGCAAAACACCATCCTACAAAGAATTTGGCTACTTTCTGATTCTGAACAAAATGATATTCCGCAGGAATTCTGTCAAATGCTTTTCTAAGCGCCAGATAAGCCACAAACACCCATAACTGCCATTGCAATCATACCTTTCGGGAACCCCTTACTCGGATTTTCCACTTTATTAACATATGGAGATATTTTCTCACATCCGCCAACTGCAAAAACCAGAATCGATAAGGATGTGAAATACGCAACATTAAAGTTCGGTATTAGCATGTCCCTGCCAATGACAGCAGTTTCTTCAGCGGATTTAATCCTCTGCTTGCAATAAAACAGCCAATTAAGAATACTGCGAGTGACGCTAATTGTACATAGAGTGTCGGAAATGAATCATAAGTTTTCGCATTGCGAAATACCATCCAGCTAAGTGCCTTAAGACTTCCACTACCCTTGCTTGCGATATAAGTAATATGACAGGCAAAATAGATAAATCCATTCAGAACATTTCCAAATCCCCATACTGTGGAAAATCCCATCATAGCCAGAGCTGTCCATTTTATCTTTTTTGAATCTGACATATCCTTTTCCTCTTTCATATCTTGTGTTTACGATATCCTGTTATGCATCTGCATAAAGCTTAAGAATATCCTTTGTAATCTTTACCACAAGATCCATTGCTTCAACTGTAATATGCTCATATGGTCCGTGATATGCATAACCACCGGTTCCGAGGTTCGGACATGGCAATCCTTTAAAACTGAGTCTTGCCCCATCTGTTCCGCCACGAACCGGAGAAATATTCGGTACAAGTCCGACATTCACAAAAGAATACTGAATAGAAAATGCCGAATCCAGCATAGACTTATCCTCATACATACGTCCTTGAAGTGCGGACAGATTTCCTTTAAAGAAACCAGTACCAATCGCAATGATAATAACCATAAAGCTTACCATTGACGCATTCGAAGCCTTCCATCCAATTAAATATCCCATTCCCATAATAATTGCCCCAAGAGGAATTGCATATCGTGCTCCCAGCCAATGGTCGCAAATATAACCTCCAATAATCGGTGCAAGATACGTATATGCCGTCAGATTTGCAGCGATAATTGCAGCTTTTCCTGCATCAATTCCCAGACCGCCTTCGGCAGCTACCGTAATGAGGAATAATAAAAGGATCGGTTTTGAGCCATAGTATGCAAGTCTTTCAAATGTAAACGTTAAATTACATACATAAAATCCTTTCGGGTGTTTTTCTTTTCTGTGTTTTCTCCCATGTGTTTCTCTCTCCTTTTCTTTTGTGATTTTCTTTCAAAATAATTCTCTGAATTAAATTTTATTATTGATATGTCACAAACTCAAACAAGAAAAACTAATAACCAATAAGTATAATTTATGTTCGAAAGCGCAAAACTGCCGGTTGTTCAAATGACTTCAACCGGCATTTTTTCTAATTCTTCATAATATCTTTTATTCTAGATAACACATCATACATCTTCTTTTTTGTTGGATCTTTTCTATAGAATACTTGTATCGACTGTGGCATATCAATGTCTTCAATTTCATAAATTATCCCACTGCATTCCGAAAAAAAATAACTGTCAACAAATGCATATCCATCATTGAAATCCACTTTCAGTTTCATAGTCTCCACATTATCCACATAAGTTACATCGCCACATGTCTCCCAAAACTCCAAACTTCTGTTTTCAATAATACTGCAAGGATACATTTTTGTCCCATATCTTTTATAACCATCCAGATTTTGAATTGTAATTTTGGACTCTTTTTGTAACGTAGATTCTTTTCCTACATATACTCCGATATTATGGCTACTAACTGCAATACTATCTATGTTTTTTCTCTGACATTTTTCATCCAGCCCATAACCAATATACATATCTATAGACCCATCCTGCAAAAGAGCAGTTCCTATAGCACAATCAATCTTACTGAATCGAAAGTCTTCTTCTGTATAATATATATCCAGCATTTCCTGCATCTTTCTCCAGAAAAGTTTATTAATGGAATTATCAATCCCTATTTTAATAATATATTTTTCTTTACACCGTTCTACATCTTTTTCTAACTGTGACTGAATGAGCAGCATTTCTTTTGCTCTCTCGTACACAATATCTCCCAGATCTGTCAACATCAAAACTCCCCCATCTCGGTAAAGAAGCTTTCCTCCAATCTTCTTTTCCAAGTCTGCAATCTGTTGGCTGATAGCTGTCTGAGACACATAATTCTTTTTCCCTGCTTTCGTAAAACTTTTACATTCTACAACATCAACAAAGTATTTGTATTTCCATAGACTCATTTTTCCCCACCTGCATAAAATGATTTTTTCACTGCATCCATCATATAGCAGCAGCACAATATATTCAAATACATATATTTATATATAAATTATATTATTTTAACTATAACAAATAAATATTATATGCAAATAAAAAAGAGACTTAAGATATCTCATTCCTGTCAGATACCTTAACTCTCTTTTTCTAAAATAACTCAAACTATTACTTTCCCTTTTTTGCATCATGGAAAAAGATGCCGGAACATATAAACATTACAATTACCACTATCCATGTCAGAACAGTTAAAGGCAAAGATGTAATGACAAAACATGCAATTAAAACACCAATTACACCCGAAATAATAAGCGGCAATGCTGCTCGTCTGTGATATTTTCCGGCACGAATGAATGGAATACTTCCTGGCGGCATGAGAAATGCACAAGATCCCATCATAATCGGGAATGCCATATCCGCGCTTAATCCCAAAAGGAGACATAATGCCATACATGGTGCATACAAACCGACTCCAACCATCATAAGAGCGCCAAGTACAAAATTAGCAACAACTCCTATCACAAGTTTCGGTCCTCTGAGAATGTTCGCTGTTCCAACAATTCCAAATGGACCAAATCCAATTAATTTGCAGATCATAATAATTCCAAGTGCAATCATTGCAAACCCAAGTGCAACTCGCACTTTGTTAATATCCCATTTTGAAATAACAGATGCTCCAACTACTGCCCCAACAATAGATGCAACAATCATAAGAACTAACGTAAGCGGATCAATCTCCACTCTCTGAATAAAAACAAATGCCTCTACAGCAATCGGAACAGCATATGAGACGTTCATCGTCCCCGGAATAAGATCATCTTCACAAGACTTTGTAAATTTAAATGCTGTTGTTGATGTTGCAAAGCTTCCGATGCCAAGTGTATCAAAAAAGTTGGCAAGAAGCCCGATCAGAAGAACAGGGACTGTTTTCATTGGCAGATGTTCTTCTTTGTGTGTTGCCACGTCTCGCACAAGATAAACCATATAAACAACAGTCATAATCCCCAGTGCAAGCAATAAGATTTTTGCGATATTCATTTGAAAACTCCTAAAATTATAATGACACCCATAATAATATTGTAGTAAATATTTATTCACCGTTACTATCATATAACAGGAGAATCATATATTCTAATACCTATATCTATATATGAGTTATTACATTTTAACTATAAGAGGTTTTAATAAAATTGTTCTGATTCCTGCAACACTCTGCTTTCCCAGTCATAAAACTGGCTTGTATTTCCATAATCATATACATTCTTATTCTCATCAATATATCTGATCATGACACCGTCTTTAAAATATAATCGATGTTCTTCCGTCCCATTAAAGACGAATGCAAAATACAATACTCCATCATGGAAATAGTATTCTCGTGAATAGTTCCATCCGTCGGTTCCATTATTTAAAACAAATTTTTCGTCACTTTCGGTTGGAGAATAATACCACGAACGAATTTGTTCCACTTCCGCTTCCACATCCAGATTATCAAATGCATGATTCTCTTCCTCTGTCAGATCAGAAGAAGCTGGTTCATCATCGTTGCTGATGATCTCCTCTTCTACTTCTTTTTCTACTTCCTTCTCTGCATCCTTATCCGCTTCCTTTTTAGCTTCCTTTTCTTCTTGTATTTCACTCAAATACTCAGACTCTTCTTTCTTGTTATTAAAATGAGCCACAATCAAACCGGCCACAAGCGCACAACTAATCAGACCCCCCAAAAAGATGATAACAAATTCTGTCCTTGATGGCTTTTTTAACTTACTTGTGTTATTTTTCATGTAAGATTCTTTCTCTTTCGCATTCGAAGCGCCACTGCAATCCTGCTGATCGACTAACTGTGCCCCACACTGTGTACAATAAGAACCTTTTTCATATCTTTTATTACATACAGGACATATCTTCATTTCTGCTCATGCAATATGCATTTCCTTCCCTTCTGGTTTTCTTTGTTGATATTATTGAGTATATGAATATCATAAACCAGTAAAATCTTATCACAAACAAACAGACTTCTCAATATCTGTACTGCCGTTTTCCGGAATCTATTCTATCGATCCCTCCAGTTCTTTCCATACAAAGAAGCAGGCCCTATAAACCTGCTTCTCTTTCTTCTATTCTGTTTTCGTAGCTCCCGGCACCCATTTACCTGATGCATCCACATAGTACTTTCCGCCGTCTACCCATTCATCTCGAGCAACTGTTCCATCTTCTTTCAAGTAGTAGTCTCCTACCCATGCATTTTGAACTCTGGCTCCATTCGAATCGAAATAATATAACTCAACATGTACCCGTGTCCAGCCGATCTGCATTGCTCCGGATTCATCAAAATAATAAGTCTTTCCTCCAAGTTTCAGCCAGCCGGTCTTCATCTTTCCTTTTGGATCTGAATCCGGCATGCCGTAATACCAGATACCCTTAACTTTATACCAGCCGGTCTGTACTTTTCCGGTTGTCCCAAGGTAATACCAGTTAGTATAACCGTCCTCGTCGACCAGTTTCAACCAGCCCTTCTGATATTTGCCGGTTTCTCCTACATAGTAATCACCGATCCACGCATTCGTTACTATCTTTCCGTCTTCTCCGAGATAATAACTGCCTGCCCATGCATTCTTAACCATTGCCCCGCTGGATGCAAAGTAATAATCACTTCCATCGATGACCTGCCAGCCGGTCTGCATTGCTCCGGATGCGCTGAAGTAATACGTTTTGGTTCCGATCTCACGAAGTCCTGTTGCCATCAGACCCTTGTTTTCTGATTTCGGATCTCCGTAATACCACACATTTTTCCACTGATACCAGCCGGTCTGTACTTTTCCGGTTGTTCCAAGATAATACCAGCCTTCTTCCAGCTTGATCCAGCCTTTCTGATATTTGCCGTTTGCATCTACATGATAGTCGCCTACCCATGCATTTGTTACCATCTTTCCGTCAGATCCCAGATAGTAATCACCTTGCCATTTGTTCTCTACGCGATATCCACTTGCATTGAAGTAATAATAGTCACCGTCGATCAGTTTCCAGCAGCTCTTCGGATAGGTTCCATCCGCGTTGCGGTACCACCATCCCTTGCTGTCATGCTGCCATCCTCCGACAAGCCTGATCACATAAGTGTCATCCGTAAAGCTTGTATGTGCAGGATTACTGGTTGTAACCTCTACCACATGAGATCCGTCTTTGCCCATATTATTCAGGAACGGCTTCTCTCCTACGATCCGGATACTGTTCGGGAAATGAACTGTTTCCAGCAGTGCCTCTTTGAACGCATACTTGCCAATAGATTCCACACCTTCTTCAATCACAAGTTTTGAAAGTGTCGTGGCTTTATAAGTTCCCTCAAATGCGGATTCCCCGATTTCTTTTACATTACCGGGAATCGTAAGTTCAGTCAGGTGATGTAAGTGGAATGCCTTTTCCCCAATCTTAGTTACGGATTCCGGAATCATCAGTGAAGTCA
The DNA here is from genome assembly GCF_039832105.1 of Dorea sp. YH-dor226. NCBI lineage: Bacteria > Bacillati > Bacillota > Clostridia > Lachnospirales > Lachnospiraceae > Dorea > Dorea sp. YH-dor226. Next base: position 6,184 of record NZ_JBDOHS010000013.1, read on the forward strand.
GCCTTGCTCCGGCAAACGCCGTCGCACCGATCTCAGTTACAGTATCCGGAATCGTGACATTCTCTAATCGGATATTCATGGAGAATGCACCCTGTGGAATCACGGTAACACCTGCGGAAAGCTTCAGTTCTGTAATATCATTGGTTGCAAATGCTCCTCCTCCGAGTTCTGTTACGGTATCCGGAAGTTCCACTTTTACAAGATCATTTCCATAGAAAGCACTTTCTCCGATCGATGTCACTCCGGTCAGATCCACTTCTGTAAGTGCATTCTGTGAGAATGCCTCTTTTCCGATCACAGTCACATGTTCCGGAAGATTTACAGATATCATTCCGTTTGGAGAATCAATGCCAAATTTTGTAATAATAACTTCCTCATCCGGGATCTTGAACGCGCCATCCCCAATTGCAGTGATATCCTTACCATCCGGTGTCTGATCCGGAAGAACCAGTTCTCTTAACGTCGTTCGTTTTGCCTGTCCGCTTTCGGACCAGCCGGTAATCGTTGCGGTCTCCTCATCATATGTAAAGTCGTCTTCTGTCCAGCCGGTACCTACCATCTTATCATATACCACAATATGAGAATAATTATTCGCAAATTCTGTATTGCAGATCTCTACCGTCTCTTTATCAGATGTTTTTAATACAACAATCGGATCTGCAGGAGTCTTCGCATTTCCAAAGATACAGTCTGCAGCTTTATTGGTTGCGGATAACACAACCGTACCCGGAAGTTCTATCTCTGAGATCTGATTTCCCATAAATGCTTCCTTACCGATTGTCACAAGCCCTTCATGTAAAGTAACGCTCGTAAGTGATTTTTCCAGTCCGGTCTGCGTAATCTTAAATGCAGAAGTTCCGATCGTCTGCACACTTCCTGGAATCTCAACTTCTGTCAGCTGATGATTCTGGAATGCGGTATTTCCAATGGATGTAAGTGTATCCGGAAGTGTCAGGTTCTCCACATGTGTTCCTGTAAACGCAAGATTTCCAATGGTCTTCACACCTTCCGGAATCACAAGCGTTTCCAGTTTCATATCTGTAACCGTTCCTGCATTAAATGCGGACTGTGGAATATCCGTCACATTTTCGGAAAGCTTCACGCTTGTTAACGCGCCGCTTCCTGTAAATGTTCCGCTTCCCATGGTCGTCACACTGTCCGGAATGGATACAGACGTCAATCTGGAATTCTGGAATGCTGTCTGTCCGATCTCCAAAAGTCCATTTGGAAGAACGATCGATGTCATCTCTGCTTCATAAGTGAGACTTGGATTTAACGCAAAAGTCCATTTTCCAATCTTTGTAAGAGTCTTTGGAAGCAATACGCTTTCCGGTGTATAATTCTTGTCTTCTTCTGTATAGACAAAGATACCCGTCAAATTCGTTCCGTCGCCCAGCGCTGTGATCGCCTCACCCGTCGGACCTGCTTTTGGAAGTACCAGTGCAGGATTTACCTTGATCTTTGCTTTTCCCGCATCAGAAAGACCTGTGATCGTAGTTCCGGCTTCGTCGTACGTATAATCATTCACATTCCATGGAGCCTGTTCATCCGGAATCGTTCCAAAGATGATTTCCTGTACGTTAGAGGTTCCTTTGGTCTTATAATCCACATAATCCCCTGCTGACTTCGCATTCAGATACAGATATACGAGTCCGCCTTTTTTCTCAGCAGAAGTTCCCTCGGTGATCTCTTCCATTCCTGTATTCTGAAGGAATGCCCATTTGTGTAACTTTTCTGTATTTGCAGGAATCTGAACTGCTTTGATACTGTTGACTGCGAAAGCCATGTTGTCTGCCTGGAAGGCAAAGTCTGTCTCTGCCGGAAATTCCAGAGAGGAGATACTGTTCTTTCCAAATGCGCCGTTTCCTACCATCATAATGGATTTCGGCAGTTTCACAGTCGTCAGCTGATTGGTATTAAATGCATTTCCTCCAACATAGATCACGCCATCCGGCAGTTCAAGCTCTGTCAGACTGTTTTTCTGGAATGCACTTGATCCGATGAAAAAGTCTCCTCTTTCCGTAAGCCCTTTGCCGGTCGTTTCCCATGTAGAATCATCATACGCAGCCTTTACATTTTCCGGAAGTGTCAGAGATGTGATTCCTCTGCTCTTGAAAGCACTGTCTCCGATTCCCTGTACTTTCTTTCCATCCGTATCTTCCGATGGAATGACAACTTCGGTATTCTCTGCAATCTTCTTTTCCCCTTCTTCAGAGAATCCTGTCACTACCCATACATGAAAGTTTGCTGTGGAAGAGTACTCTGCCGCCGGGTAAAGTGCAAAGCCCTGCTCTCCATATGTAAAGTCTTTCGTCGTCCATACGGATGCATCCGTCAGATAGATCTCATGATAATCGGAATCCGGGAAGTTCTTGGTATCCTCATATTGAGACTGCGAAGATACGTATACTTTCGTAACGGTCGCCTCTGTGCCGTCCGAATACTCTTTCCGGAATGTATTCTTATTGATCTTGGTTACGGTAGTTGGCAGTGTGATCTCTGTAATCACCTTATTTCTGAACGCATCTGCTCCGATGGTTTCCAGTCCTTCATACAAGGTTACCGTACAAGGAGTTGTAAGATAATTCTTGGTTGAGAAAGCATAAGATCCAATATCCTTTACCGTGGAAGGAATATTGATCTCACTGAAATTATTTCCTGAGAATGCACGGCTTCCGATACTGGTAACACCTTCCGGGATCTCGATACTTGTCAGGTTCTCCATCCAGTTATCCGCATCGCTGCAGCCAAATGCAGATGCCGGAATCGCAGTCAGACCTTTCGAAAGGATGATCCGCTCCAGCTTCGGATTGGTCGCAAATGCTCCGGACCCGAGAGATGTCACAGAATCCGGCAGTACAACACTTGTAAGATTATTCGTCTGGAATGCCACATTTCCAATCGTAGTCAGACTATCCGGGAATGTCACTTCTTCAAGTCCGTTATTCTGAAATGCAAAATTACCGATGACTTCCAGTTCACTCGGAAGATATACCGAATCAAATCCCTCACCTTCCGCTCCGAACAGACCATAACCGCCGGCTGCTGCTGCCGCAATCTCTGTAATATACTCTCCGTCTTTATTCATATCCGGAAGTACCAGATCTTTGTTCACAGCTCTTTTTGCGATACCGGAATCAGAAAGCCCCGTGATTACGGTTCCTTCGATCACAAAATCGTTCACATTCCATGGAAGATCCGGATTCTGCGTTTCCTCCGTTCCGTCATTAACGATCAGTTTCTGTACATAGGACAGCTGAGCCGCAGTTGCCTTTTCTGTATGATGAATGCGGTCTTTATTGGCAAGATCTGCATTATCTGTATACATGTAGACTACACCGGCGTCATATGTGACACCATCAACAGCATATGTTTTGTAAGTATTCTTCGCATCTTCTGCAATCGGTTCCTTGCCCGTATTCCATGCAAACACATCTTTATTGACAACCTCGGTATAATCCGGAAGTCTTACGGACGTGATAAAGTTTTTTGCAAAAGCAAGGCCGTGCATTTCAAGCCGGAAATCACAGGTTGTCGGAAAATTAACCGTCGTAATCCGGTTACTTGCAAACGCCATGGTCTCAATCCACCAGATGGTCTTAGGCAATTTTACCGTCTGAATCTGATTGTTATTAAATGCAGACGGAAGGACTGCGATCACTCCCTCCGGCAACGTAACGGATGTAAGATAATTTCCTGCAAATGCATTCTCTGCAATGATGAAATTACCACGTTTTGTAACGATATTGGTTACGGTATCATCATAATCCACCATCATTCCGGATGGGAATTTTACAGACGTAAGACCTTTGTTCTTAAATGCACTTTCTGCGACTCCGACGATCATGTCCCCTTCGTCGTCTACAGACGGAATCACCAGATCCGTATTCAGGGCAAGCTTTGCTTCTCCGGATTCTGAAAATCCTGAAATTGCTGCCCCTTTAATCGTGATTTCTCTGGTATAGTCACATCCGTATAATAACTTTTCATAGCTTACATATGTAAAGTCTTCGGATGTCCAGACAGAGGCATCAATCTCTTCCTGTGCCTCTTCCTCAGCAAGAACTTCTGCTTCCTGTTCTTCCTGTACTTCTTCCGCTGCAGATTGCTCTTCCCGGACAGTTTCTTCTGTCACGGCTTCCTCATCTGCAGCGTTTTTATCTACTGCAGCATCCCCTTCTGCTGCAGAAGAATCCTTTTCTTCTTCCGTTGTTACTTCCTGAGCATTGACTGCATCTGCACTCTGTGTATCAATGTCTGCGGCAAAAGCCGTACTTGCACAGGACAAAAGCATGATCAGGCTCAGCAGTAACGCAAGAAGTCTTTTTCTCGTTTTTTTCAACTTTTTTACCTCCTGTTCACATAGTCCTACCATTTTATAATGATATTACTATTCTACCGCTGAAACCTGATCAGGCATAATCGATATTTTTTATATTTTCACTGCATTTATTTATTCCGTCTATATATCCCTACTTATATCCAAACATCTGGACCCAGTAATATGTCTTTGAACTTCCACTCACTTTCACGGATAACCAATCATGTTATAATTATTTTACATCATTTTCATCAAATGGATCTCCGCATTCCGGACAGAATTTCGGCAGTCTTTCTGGATCTTCCGGTTCCCATCCACAGGCATTACACCGGCACCTGTGGACTGCCACCGGTCTTTTTGCACCGCACTCCATGCAGAAATTCCTTTGATTCGGCGTTCCGCATTCCGGACAGACCCAGCCTTTCTGCTCCTCTTTGACACAGGATTCTTCCGCTCTTCCCAGAGGTTCGGCCCTGCCTGCTTTTTCTGCCATATTCATACCCATAAAGGCCATAACAGCTCCTGCGCCTTCGTTTGCTGCGGCCGCCTTCATAGATTCTACCCGGGCATCCACCATGGAAGCAGCCGCCATAGAAGCTTCACGATACACAGCTTTCTTCTGCATCTCTTTAATGATCGCCTCGTCCTCCTCTGAAACCCTGAGTCCGGATACTCCGATAGATGATATCTCAATTCCTCTCGTATTCATCCATTTTTCAGACAACACTTCATTCAGGACTTCTGCGATTTCCAATGTATGTCCCGGAAGTTCACTGTAACGGATTCCTCTTCTGGATATCTCTGAAAAAGCCGGATGCAGGGCTGTCAGAAATTCTGATTTCAACTGTCCCTGCAGCTGTTCCCGGTAGTATACCGTTTCCACATTGCCACATACGTTTTTATAGAACAGGATCGGATTCGCCATTTTATAACTGTATTCTCCAAAACATCTAAGTGATACATCCATATCCAGTCCACTGTTCGGTTCTACAATGCGAAAAGGAATCGGAGACGGTGTCCCATACTTATTTCCGACAATCTCCTTAATATTAAAATAATAGATGCGCTGATCCATGGGTGCTTCTCCGCCAAAGGTAAATCTCTTTCCAAAGGTATCAAACATCTCTCCAATACTTTTCCCAAGATTGCCACAGAACAAAGAAGGTTCCGTTCCTCTGTCATAGATATATTCCCCTGCTTCAGAACATAGATCCACTACCTTTCCCTGTTCTACGACCATCATACACTGCCCTTCATTCACTGCAATCACAGACCCGTCTGAGATAATATTATCGCCGGCATTCTTATTGGCAAAGCGCCCGGACATCCGTTTCTGGCCTTTTGCCACGAGTACATCTGCCGACAATGCATCACAGTAGAAATACTCTTTCCACTGATCCGCAGCTGTTCCGGTGGCCGCTCCGACAACTGCCTGAGGCAGTCTCATACTTCCCGCCGCAGCACCTGCGAGACCCCCTATCAGTATTTTCGTTAATCCCATTTTTTCTCCTTTACGTGCTTTTCTTTTGTTATCATTATTTTATCATATCTCCTGGCGAAAACAAACAGTGATTAACGTTTCATACAATTCAAAAGCTTTCCGCACACCTGCCTGCATCTGCAGCCAAATGTATGCTTCATGACCCTGAAGATTCCCCGCATTCCGGATTCCACATCCCATCCAAAACTTCCTGACCGGTACAGATAATCACCGGGACAGGAAGCACCGTCTTTCAGCTCCATGTCAAAGCGATTTCCAATGCTGATACCGCCCCGGATCGCAATTTCTCTGGAAAGTGAATCATCCGGCTGCTCCTTCCAGAGATGACCGTGGATCACAAGGGATACATTTCTTGGCTTATCTGCAGGCATCATCGTCCGGAAGATGACCCTGTCTCCCGGATAACCTTTCCACACCGGTGTTGACGGATCTCCATGCACTCTGCTGCTGAATACCTTCCAGATTCTGTTGTCATATGCCAGACGATTGGCAAATCTTTCCGAATGATAGTTATATCCTTTTTCACCCGTATCCTCTGCATCCACCATATCTTCTCCATCTGCCGATGCGGTTTGTATCAGCTCTCCTTCTTTATCCAGAAGGCGGATTCCGTTCTGAATAAAAAGTACATACTCCCGGAAACTTTCTTCTCCCGGTGCTGTGATCACTGCCTGTTCCGCAAATGGATTCCGTCTTCTTGTAAAATTCTCATACCAGCATGCCCCCGGCGGTTCCACAATGACTGCTCCGAAAAGTCCATGATACCGGTGGTTTCTCAGATCTCCAAAAGACTGCAGGATACAGGTCCCATATTCCCGGTCCGCTTTCCACAGATAACGTTTGCTCTCACCGATTCCAACCGTCTGCTCTCTTGAATTGTATCCGACATTAATTCCGGAATCACAGACCGGATCATACTTCAGAAACTACGGATTCAGTGAAACTCTTGTGGATGGCTTATGCCGCCGGTCCAGAGGTACCCTCGGATAATCATAATAGGGAATCGGCTGATCCGGATTCCATATGTTATGAAGTGTAACTTCAGCTAGTCTCCTGCATTAGCACGTAAAATCAGTGGTTTCGGCTGATACTTCCCGGACTTCAGAAGCTCTACATCCTGAAGCGGTACAAAGATCAGTCCGTCGGGGTCATGATCCCCATACCGATTATATGTAATTCTTGCCTGGACAAGCGCTATCTCAAATACACGGACTTTGTCACAATCTCCCGGCAGATCACAGTGCTCACACGACGTTTCACAATGCTCTTCCGGTTTTGCCGTATGACAGGGACAAGTATCCGTATACAATGCTCCGGCTGAGGCATGCTTCACAAAATTGGCCTCTTCCAGTTGTGTCGGTTCTTCTGTCATGGATTCTCCATAAGGTCCACATCCCTTCATGAAAATGTGGATACAGATGGCAATGAAATATCACATCGCCGATAACTCCGTTCCTGCTGCCCGCTCCATACAGAATATCCAGTGTATAACACTCCTGCGGACTGATCGTAATCGAATCAATAATTGTAGAAACCGGATTGTCTCCCTCCAGTCTCCATTGATGGTTATGAAGATGGAATACATGCGTTTCTTTGATGCCTCCGTGAATCAGCCGGATCTTTGCCGGATCTCCCACATATGCCCGAAGAATCGGCGGGGCCGGATCTCCATAGACCCAGGAACTCATGGAAATATCTTCTCCGGAATCCACCGGGTCGTGTGACAGAGGCATCCGGTTTCGCATCGGTTCAGAGCGATAGCTGATTGCCGTTGTAGAAGACGGAAGTCCTGTTCTGTGATCCATAGGAGGATTCCCGTCTCTGTCCAATATTTCCAGCTCATCGTGAAAAAACACAGTATATTCCCGAAATGCCGGTTTTCCGGGCGTATAGACATCTGCCATATCATGAAATAAAAAAACACCTTCCGTATTCGCATACCAGGTGTATATAATCTCATTCTCTGTTGTGCTGTCTATATTATATCCTGTGCAGGTTCCGTCTGCAGACGCCACATCATAGGACAGTCCCTGCACATGGATAGAAAGCCTTCGGTTCTATTCATATCTTCTCATTAATACAGATACTTTTCTGCAATTTTCCTGAGCTTTTCCGGATCTTTTGCATACCACTCTTCAAAAGTCAGTTCCTCTGCCTGAACTGCTTCTCCCAGTTCCACAAAGAATGCCGGCATCTCCTTTTGAAGCATCATGCCCCACGGTTCTCCAAATCGTTCCTGCCCCTGAACATCACAGCCGTTGACATGGAATGTAAATGCTGGTTCTGCCACATTGTTCACTCGCTTGGCCCCGCCATGAAATCCCAGTGTGCCGATCTGGTGTGTACCACAGGAAGACGTACATCCGGAGATATGGATCCTCGGCAGTACCCCATCTGCAAAGTCATGTTTTCTCACTTCTTCAATAATGGATGCCAGTGCCCCCTGTGAATCACGAAGTCCTACCTGGCAGATGGTGCTTCCGATACAGGATACAGATGTCTCAAACAGATTCTGTGCACCATCGGCCGTGACAGTTTCCACTTTCTTCGCCTCATCCCCGGTCAGATTGATCACATAGATCGTTTCATCCGGTGCAATACGAATCTCCACCTGCTCCATATCTCTGATTGCATCATATAATTCCGCAAACTTTGTAACCGGCGGAAGCCCTCCGACCGGATGATAAGCAACCGCATACAGTCCTTCCTGCTTCTGCCCGGTGATACGCTTTCCGAATGCCGTACTTCCGTCTCCTGCCTTTGTTACTTCTATGATCTCCGGATGAATCGTAAGATTACCCTTTGCTTTCACTGCCGCCAGTTTTTCAAGATATGCCTCTTTATAACCATCTGTACCCAGCGTTTCCTGCATATAACGGGTTCTTGCTTTTGCACGGTTCTCATAATTTCCATATGCAACAAAAGTATCCACCATTGCCTGTACATAATACAGTACCTCTGCCGGATCAGTTCCTTCCGCAACCTTCACACCCATACGCGCATTATTTCCAAGACCGCCGGCACTGTACACATCAAAAGTTCCGTCCGGTCTTGCCACAAACCCAAGATCTCGGAACGTCGCATGCGGCTCATTTGCCGGAGAGTTAGAAAAACATACTTTTAACTTTCTCGGCATCTTTACCGTCTTGATGATTCCCATCAGATAATCTGAAACAGCCTCTACATATGGAATCACATCGAAATATTCTCCCTTTTCCACTCCGGAAAGCGGGGATGCCATCGTATTTCTCGGAAAGTCTCCGCCTCCGCCACGGGTAATGATTCCGACATCCATTGCTTTTTCCATGATCGCACAGACAGTATCTGCTTCCAGATCATGCAGCTGTATCGTCTGACATGTTGTAAAATGTGCTTTATCCACACCATACTCAGCAATGACATCTGCAACAAATTTCAATTTATCTTTTGTCAGACGTCCACCAGGCAGACGAAGTCTTAACATACTTGCATTTCCGCCTTTCTGCGCATAGCTTCCAAATCCTCCGGAAAAACCTTTGTACTCTTTCATGCTGATTTCTTTCGCATAAAACTTATCTGTCATCTCACGGAACTCCATAAGATCTTCCTTGAATTCTCTGATTAAGTTATCCATACTACAGTTCTCCTTTTTCCTTTTCTATATTCAGGAACTCAGATTCTACCAGTTCCCATATCTCATCTCTGCCCTGTTTTGTTTCCGCAGAGAATGGAATCACCTTCGTCCCCGGCAGAACATTCAGCCCCTGCTTTACAAGCCTGATCTGCTTATCTTTCTGGCTTCTCTTTATTTTGTCCAGTTTTGTCGCAATAATCACCGGCCGGTATCCCTGTGCCACGATCCACTCATACATCATCTTATCATTGGCAGATGGTTCATGACGGATATCGATCAGCAGAAACACAACTTTCAACTGTTTTGACTCATGCAGATAACGTTCGATCAGCTTGCCCCATCTGATCTTCTCCTGCTCCGACACTTTTGCATAGCCATACCCCGGAAGATCTACCAGATATAATTCCTCATTGATATTATAAAAATTAATCGTCTGTGTCTTTCCGGGCGTTGCTGAGGTCCTTGCATAGGATTTTCGATTGATCAGTGCATTGATCAGCGAGGATTTTCCTACATTGGACTTGCCGGCAAATGCAATCTCCGGAAGCGTATTTTCCGGAAGTTTGCTTGTAATACCACATACTGTTTCCAAATTAATGCTTCTGATTACCATATGATTCCCCTTATCTGTCTTCTTTCACTTCCGACACCAGCGCCACATTCAGCACCTCATCCATGTGTGACACCGGTAGGATCTCCAGCCCCTTTGTAATCTCTGAAGAGATCTCAGCCACATCAGTTTCGTTTTCTTTTGGTACAAGCACTGTCTTGATTCCTGCGTTTTTAGCTGCCAGAAGCTTCTCCTTCAGACCTCCGATTGGGAGAACCCTTCCCCGCAGTGTAATCTCTCCGGTCATTGCCAGATCAGCTCTTACCTTCCGTCCTGTAACAGCAGACATCATTGCCGTAGCCATCGTAATTCCTGCAGACGGACCATCCTTTGGAACGGCTCCTTCCGGAATATGAATGTGAATATCATGTTTCTTAAAGAAATCCTCCGGGACTCCCCGCCGGTTGCTCACAGAACGAATATATGTGATTCCGGCTCTTGCGGATTCTTTCATGACGTCTCCAAGCTGTCCTGTCAGAAGGATCTCACCTTCTCCGGGCATGACATTAACCTCTATCTGAAGTGTATCCCCTCCGACGCTTGTCCATGCAAGTCCGCGGACAATTCCGACCTCATCCTTTTCATTGGCCATCTGGTAAGAGTACAGTTCTTTTCCAAGATACTGAGACAGATTTCGCTCCGTCACATGGATCGATTTCTTTTTTGATTCCAGAATTTCTCTTGCTGCTTTTCTGCAGATATCCCCGATTTTTCGCTCCAGCTGTCTTACACCGGCCTCTTTTGTATAATTCCGGGCCATCTTCCAGATTACTTTTTTACTGATCGTAAGCTGCTCCGGCTTCAAACCATGCTTTTCAAGCTGTTTTGGAATCAGATGTTCCATTGCAATATGCAACTTTTCATTTTCTGTATAACTGCCGACTTCGATCACTTCCATTCGGTCAAGAAGCGGTCTTGGAATCGTCTGAAGTGTATTCGCAGTCGTGATAAATAATACTTCGGACAGATCAATCGGAACTTCCAGATAGTGATCCACAAACTTGTTATTCTGTTCTCCATCCAGGACCTCAAGAAGTGCAGAAAAAGTATCCCCTTTATAATCGCTGCTGACTTTATCAATCTCATCCAGCAGCATCAACGGATTCTTAACTCCTGCCTGCTTCATCCCGTTTGCAATTCTTCCCGGCATTGCTCCGACATACGTCTTCCGGTGTCCCCGAATCTCTGCCTCATCGCGCACTCCGCCAAGGGATATCCTGACATAAGGCTTCTTCAATGCCCGTGCAAGTGACTTGGCAATGGATGTCTTACCGGTTCCCGGTGGACCCACCAGACACAGGATCGGCGCTTCTCCCTTCTTGGTCAATGCACGCACTGCCAGAAATTCCAGCACACGTTCCTTTACCTTTTCCAGACCGTAATGATCCTCATCCAGCACTTTTTTTGCGTATGCAATATCTTTATGCTCTCTGCACATTTTATCCCACGGCATTTCAAGCATCGTTTCAATGTATGTCCGGATCACACCGATTTCTGCCGGACTACTCATGGAATTCCGGAAACGTTTGATCTCTTTTGCAAGCTTCTCTTTCACTTCTCCGGATGCATTCAGGGCATCTGTTTTCTGCTGAAATTCATCCGCATCCGACAGCGTGTTGTCATCTCCAAGTTCTTCCCGGATCAGCTTCAGCTCTTCTCTGAGAATATATTCCCTCTGATTCTTGTCAACACGCGCTTTTACTTTTGCCTGAATCTCTTCCTTTACATTCAGGATCTGAATCTCATTGACAATCTTATAGATCAGTAATTCATATCGGCGCATGACGTCCGACTCTTCCAAAAGTTCCTGCGCATCTTCACAGGAAAACGGCATATTTGCCGCAATGATATCAACCAGAGCTTTCATCTCACTTATACTGTCAATCCGAAGAGCCAGTTCCTTGGAAAGCTTTGGATTCTTAAGCATATACTCTCTGAAGACATCCTTCAATCCCCGGATCATTGCTTCAAGATTCATCGGATGCTCCATAGCCCCTGTATCTTCTGCCGACGTATCTGTATCCGGAATCACGGTAACATGTGCCCGAAGGTAAGGATCCTCAAATTCCATTGTATTGATGCGAGCCCTGGCTTCTCCCGATATCAGGACTCTGCTGATTTTCTTTGGTAATTTTACTACCTGCCGTATAGTTGCAATGCACCCGATCTGCTGAATCTCTTCCAATCCCGGATCTTCCGTATCAATTTCTTTTTGCATACTCAGAAATATCTTCTGATCTCCCAGCATCGCTTCTTCGATTGCTTTCAGAGATTTTTCGCGGCTTACATCAAAATGCCTGACCTCTTCCGGAAGAATCACGAGTCCTCTTAAAGCAACCATCGGCAGACTATAAGTCTCTTTTATCATATATTACTCTCCTGGTATAGAACAGGCGGGTACAAACTGCTCCTCTTGCACCCGCCCTCTTTCATATCTCTTGTAAATAATTATGCACTTTCAGACCGAAATCCGGAGTGTTCACATTCCGGTTCACCAAGTCCCTTAACAACATCTTCTGTAATACGACATGATTTTAATGTCTCGTCTGATGGAGCCTTATACATAATATCCATCATAACATTTTCCATGATCGCACGAAGTCCTCTCGCGCCCGTCTTTCTCTTCAGAGAAGTCTCTGCAATCGCTTCCAGTGCCTCCTGATCAAAACTCAGGCGGACTCCATCCAGTTCAAGCATCTTCTGATACTGTTTCACAATTGCATTCTTTGGCTCTGTAAGGATACGGATCAGTGCATCTCTGTCAAGCATCTCCAGCGCAACAGTAACCGGCACACGACCTACAAGCTCCGGAATCAGTCCAAACTTCACCAGATCCTGAGGCAGAATCTGCTTCAGCAGTCTGTCTACATCATCCTCATGCTTCTGTGCGATCTCCGCATTAAATCCAATTGACTTCTGGTCAATACGTTTTTCTACAATCTTTTCAATTCCTTCAAACGCACCGCCACAGATAAACAGAATATTGGTTGTATCAATCTGTATCATCTCCTGATGCGGATGCTTTCTTCCTCCCTGCGGAGGTACATTTGCAACCGTTCCTTCAATGATCTTCAGGAGAGCCTGCTGTACACCCTCTCCGGACACATCTCTTGTAATAGATGGATTCTCCGACTTTCTGGTAATCTTATCGATCTCATCAATATAGATAATGCCGTATTCTGCACGTTCAATATCACCATCTGCAGCCTGAATAATCTTCAGAAGAATATTCTCCACGTCTTCTCCGACATATCCGGCTTCTGTCAATGCAGTTGCATCGGCAATCGCAAACGGGACACCCAGAATCTTAGCCAGAGACTGTGCCAGAAGCGTCTTACCGCATCCGGTAGGCCCGAGCATCAGAATATTACTCTTGCCCAGTTCCACTCCCATGTCCTTCCCGGCCATGATTCTTTTATAATGATTATATACTGCAACAGACAGAACTTTCTTTGCCTCGTCCTGTCCGATCACATAATCATCCAGAAATTCTTTGATTTCTTCCGGTTTCAGAAGATTGATATCAGAGAACGGATTCCAGTGTCTTCCGTTCTCATATTCAAATTCTTCTTCTATAATCTCTGCACAGACATCCACACACTCATCACAGATATACGCCCCATTTGGGCCTGCGATCAACTTTCTGACCTGATTCTGTGTCTTGTTACAGAACGAACACCTGATCTGATCGTCGTTCTTTCCCATTCTCTCACCTCGTCTAAGGACCGGTCCGCAAAATTAACGGCTTGTGATGACTTCGTCTACCAGGCCATATGCTTTTGCTTCTTCCGCAGACATAAAATTATCTCTGTCTGTATCAGCGCTGATTACGTCTAACGGCTGTCCTGTATTTTCCGCCAGTATCTGATTCAATTTCTGACGGGTCTTTAATATATGCTCAGCTGCAATCTGAATCTCCGTCGCCTGACCCTGAGCACCGCCTGACGGCTGATGAATCATGATCTCAGCATTTGGAAGAGCAAGTCTCTTGCCCTTGGTTCCGCCCGCCAGCAGGAAAGATCCCATACTTGCAGCCATACCGATACAGATGGTCTCTACATCACACTTGATGTACTGCATCGTATCATAAATTGCCATTCCGGCAGTCACAGATCCTCCCGGACTATTGATGTACAGATGAATATCCTTTTCCGGATCTTCCGCCTCCAGGAATAACAGCTGTGCAACAATCACACTTGCAGATGCATCGGTTACTTCTTCTCCAAGAAAGATAATTCTGTCTTTTAATAATCTTGAATAGATATCGTAGGAGCGTTCTCCACGGCTTGTCTGTTCAATGACATAAGGTATCACACTCATGTTTACGTCTCCTCCTGATTATATATGCAATTCGGGTTCTATTTTTCCACAGCATTTTCTACTAAGAAAGTAACAGCTTCCTGTACAGCCATATCTTCCTTCATCTGCTTCTTCTCGTTCTCACCCATAAATCCTTTGAGTTTTTCAACTTCCATATTGTATGTTTCAGCCATCTTAGCCAGTTCTTCATCCAGCTTCTCATCTGAGATCTCAATATTTTCAGCCTTTGCAATCGCTTCCAGAACAAGGCGGGTCTCAATACGCTTGATTGCCTGCGGTCTGAATTCTTCCATCATCTTCTCAGCTGTCATGCCGGTAAACTGGAAGTACTGTTCCATGCTCAGTCCCTGAGACTGGATTCTCTGTGCAAAATCATCTGCCATCTGTACAGCCTGAGTCTCGATCATTGGCTGCGGAATCTCATACTCTGCATTCTTAATTGCCTGCTCTACTGCCTGATCTTCCTGTTTTCTCTTTCCTTCAGCAGCTTTCTGCTCTTTAATCTTTGCCTTAATATCAGCTTTGTATTCTTCTAATGTATCAAATTCAGATACTTCTGCTGCAAATTCATCATCAATCTCCGGCAGTTCCTTTGCCTTGATCTCATGAACGGTACATTTGAACACAGCTGCTTTTCCCTTCAGATCTTCTGCATGGTAATCTTCCGGGAATGTAACATTCACTTCAACTTCTTTTTCAGCTTCTGCTCCTACCAGCTGTTCTTCAAATCCAGGAATGAAAGAGCCTGAACCAATCTTCAGCGGATAGTTTTCTCCTTTTCCGCCTTCGAATGCAACACCATCAACAAATCCCTCAAAGTCAAGGATTACTTCATCTCCATCCTGTACCGGACGATCCTCTACTGTGATCTCTCTTGCATTCTTTTCTGCTTCTTCCTGAACCTTTGCGTCGATCTCTTTCTGTGTTACACGAGTAGATACTTTATCTACTTCCAGACCCTTATACTCTCCGAGAGTCACTTCCGGTTTGGTAGCAACATCTGCTGTAAAGATGAACGGTTTTCCTTTTTCAATCTGTACAACGTTAATCTCCGGTCTGGACACAATCTCAAGTTCACACTCATCGTAAGCATCTGCATATGCCTTCGGGATCAGTTCATTTGCAGCATCATCATAAAAGATCTCTGCTCCGTACATTTTTTCGATCATCTGACGAGGTACTTTTCCTTTACGGAAACCAGGCAAAGAGATCTTGTTCTTCTGCTTCATATATGCACTCTGAAGCGCTTTCTCTAAATCATCGGCAGGAACTTCAATTGTAAGTTTCGCCATGTTTTTTTCTAATTTTTCTACCTGTAAACTCATTTATCATTTCCTCCTGTTTCTAACCGGCCTTCTGGGTAGCAAAAAAGGCAGGTATCCTACATTACATTCACTACAGAAGTATAACACAAACATTTATAAATATCTAGCCCCCGATTTCATCTAAACGAAGGATTTTTACAATCAAATTGTCCATGTCATCTTCATTGATCGTATATTCATTGTTTTTCTCCACGGTTACACGAAGAATTACCGTCTGCTTCTCCCCATAATCGGTAGCAAGATAAGCTGTGTCCAGTAACTCATAAGCATGATTTACAATATCATTCAGCACCTGCTGATTAATCTCCTCTTCTGTCCCCTGGTATTCTCCATTTTCCACTTTTTCTGCAATTTTCAGAGAATCCTCTGTCAGCGCATCATAATATTGAACGAACACATCCGAAGGCTGAATCTCAACCGGCACTTCATAGGTATCTTTATCTGTCCTCTTTGCTTCTTCCACCTGATATCGCATGGTCATGAAGATCTTTGACACCAGTTCGCCAAACTGACTGGTCTTCAATTCACTCATCTGAATCTCATTTGTAATATTTCCCGCCACAAAACGGTCAATGGAATCCTGATATATGAGCATTAGCTGCTGCTTGGAGGGCTCCTCCATATATTCCATGGCTGCCTGTGTCTCTCCCTGAAAAGTCAGTGCCAGAACAGCATTCACATAACCGGAGGCATCTGCCCCGCGTCCGCACCCGGTTAACAGAAGCACAGTAAGCATAAGGCCTGCTGCCGCTCTTCGGATTTTTACTCTTTCATATTGTTTCATCAGCCAATCCTCATTAATAGACGATTGCTTCCGCAATTTCTTTTGCTTTTTCTTCTCCTGCCAGAACTTCTACCAGCTTCAGTGCAAAATCAATGGCAGTTCCCACGCCCTGCCCGGTAATGATATTACCATCTCTCATAACCGGGGTACGTGTCAATATCGCATCCTTTATCTGTGATTCTACTCCCGGATAGCAGGTAGCACGTTTCCCCTGAAGGATCCCGATCTCATCAAGTACCGTCGGTGCCGCACAGATCGCCCCGATATATTTTTCTTCTTCTGCAAATCTTAAGAGAACTTTTTTCAGTCCTTCATGCTCCTTCAGATTCGTGGTTCCCGGCATTCCTCCCGGCAGCACGATCATATCGGTCTCTGAAAAATCCACTTCATCAAACAGATCTTCTGTCTGCACGTTAATTCCATGCGCGCCGTGAACGGTAAAATCATCCGTAATAGAAACTGTATCTACATAAATCTTTGCTCTTCTCAACAGATCAACCGCCGTCAGAGCTTCTACTTCTTCAAAACCATCTGCTAACATAACACTTACTTTTTTCATCTCAATCATCCTCCTTAATCAATCATTTTAACACTACTATCCTCAGGTGTACAAGAGTAAGCTTCTGATGTTATACTATAATATGATAATATAACACAATGGAGGTCCGACATTATGGAAATCGAACGCAAATATCTTGTTTCTGATATACCGGAACATCTGGAAATCTACCCATGCCGGCAGATTGAACAGGGCTATCTGAATACCAGCCCGGTCGTGCGTATCCGAAAGGATAACGACAAATATGAACTTACTTATAAATCCAAAGGCCATATGGCACGCATAGAATACAATCTCCCGTTAACAAAGGAGGCTTACGGGCATCTTCTGACAAAAATCGACGGGCGCCTGATTCAAAAAAAGCGCTATATGATCCCAATCTCCTCTGAACTGACCGCAGAACTGGACATCTTTGAAGGGGAACTGGCACCTCTGACTCTTGTAGAAGTCGAATTTTCCTCTGAAGAAGAGGCCAATACCTTCACTGCCCCTGAATGGTTCGGAGAAGATGTAACATTTTCCGGCGAATACCATAACAGCCATCTGAGCCAGATATAATGCAACAATTTGTTGCATTATATCTGATTGCTACGTTTCGATGCATAGATATGAATTTATTGTCCAAATTGCTATACTATCAAGTAAATTCACTTGTGGGGGTACAACATTATGCCGAACGTACAATTGGCCAACAACCTGCGTTATCTCAGAAAAAAACACAATCTGACTCAGGATGATGTATCCAGAGTATTGAACATATCCAGACAGGCATATTCGAATTATGAAACCAGCAACCGGACTCCGGATCTTGATACCCTGATCTGTCTGTCCAGTTATTACCATATTTCACTGGATGATCTGGCATTTCGCAGCCTTCCGGGGATGACTGCGTCTTCCGATACCCTCCGCGAAACTCCCGTTTCATATACTCTTACATCAGATAAAAATACCGGTAATTCTATCTATCTCACCGAAGAAGAACTGAATCTGATTCTCAGATTCCGCACCCTCTCCCGTGAGAACAAACAGATCATTACCGGTTTTCTGCATTCTAATTCCAACTCTCCCGCTGACTAATCACCCAATGCAAATCCATCGTGTACTGCATTCATTGCTTTTTCAATATCTTTCTCTGCAACCAGTACTGTAATACGGATCTCAGATGTTGATATCATATTGATATTTACTCTGGAATTATACAGACATTCGAACATCTTCGCCGCAACACCCGGATTACTCATCATTCCTGCACCTACCACTGAAAGCTTTGCAACATTTTCATTCCAGGTAATCTGCTGGATCGTAAGTCTTTCTTTGTTGGATTCCAGAACATCCAGTGCATTCTGCAGATCATCCGTCGCAACTGTAAATGAGATGTCTTTTGTTCCCTCTCGACCTACAGACTGAAGAATAATATCTACATTGATGTTATTTGCTGCAAGCGTATTAAAAATAGCAAATGCTGTTCCCGGCTTATCTTCTACTCCGATCACAGAGATTCTGGTCGTATTCTTATCGGCCGCCACACCTGTAACTAACAATTTTTCCATATTTGAACCCTCCTTGACTACGGTACCTTCTGAACGGTTCAGGCTGGACCGCACCACTAATTCTACATTGTATTTTTTTGCCATCTCAACAGATCTGTTGTGAAGTACTTTTGCTCCGAGACTTGCAAGCTCGAGCATCTCATCATAAGTAATGGCATCCAGTTTTTTCGCCGTCTTTACAACTCTCGGATCTGCTGTAAATACTCCGTCTACATCCGTATAGATCTCACATTTGTCTGCATGCAGCACTGCTGCAAGTGCAACCGCTGTAGTATCAGATCCTCCGCGGCCAAGGGTTGTAATATCGTCATATTTATTCACTCCCTGGAATCCGGTAATGATCACGATCTTCCGGGAATCCAGTTCATGACGGATTCTTTCGGTATCTACACGTTTGAATCTGGCATTGCCATAACGTGAAGTGGAATGCATTCTGACCTGAAATGCATTTAAAGATACTGCCGGAACATCCAGCGCCTGCATTGCCATCGCCATCAGCGACACAGACACCTGCTCACCGGTCGTAAGGAGCATATCCAGCTCTCTCTTCTTTGCATTCGGATTGATCGAATTTGCCAGGTCGATCAATTCATCGGTTGTATCTCCCATAGCAGAGAGAACAACTACTACATCATTTCCTGCTTTATAGTCTTCAATGCAGCGTCTGGCAACATTAAAAATTCTTTCCTGATTGGCCACAGAACTGCCGCCGAATTTTTTTACTATTAACATGTTTCCTCCTGTAACAAGTGCCCTATTAGTCTATAACCGTCAGACCAGTTTCTTCCGGTTGTGGCTGCTGTTTTCTCGTTGTAAGCGTTCTTTCCTTCTTTACTTTCGGTACTGTCATATAACAGATACGGAACAGGTTCTCCGGTATGTGTTCGCACCTCAATCGGAGTCGGATGATCCGGCAGTACCAGAACGCGGTAATCCTCACCGGCGTCTTTCAGACCATCAACCAATACCCGGAGCACTTCTGCATCAACCTTTTCGATTGCTGTAATCTTATCAGTAATGCTTCCCTGATGCCCCATCTCGTCCGGAGCCTCCACATGAATATAGGCAAAATCATATCCATCCCGGGTAAGTGCCTGCACTGCAGCAGTTGCTTTTCCCCTGTAATTCGTATGAAGTCCTCCATTTGCACCTTCTACAATGATACGGTCCATTCCGGCACCGACTGCAATACCCTTTAACAGATCTACCGCAGAGATCATCACACCTTTTTTGCCGGTACGTTCCTCAAAAGAAGTCAGTGACGGCTTTTTCCCTGCTCCCCAGAACCATGCAGAATTTGCCGGATGAAGGCCCTTCTTTCGGCGTTCTTCATTCAGCGGATGATGATTCAGAATCTCATAACTCTTCTTCATCATCTCCCTGAGCACTGCATCTTCCGGCAGATAATCACCGATTACTTTTGTAAGTATATCATGCGGGGGCGTCAGTTCCACTACTTTTCCGTTTTTCCAGATCAGAAGATGGCGGTAGCTGGTTCCCACATAGAATTCATACCCTTCCTTTTTCAGTCCTTCTTTCAGCGCTTCCATAAGCACGGCTGCATCTTCTGTACTGATCTCGTCCGAACTGTGATCAATCATCGTCCGATCCTCATATGCGCCTTCTTCTTCAGATAATGTTACAATATTACACCGGAAAGATACATCCGTCTCTTCCATATCCACGCCTATACTAAGCGCTTCCAGAGGTGAACGTCCTGTATAATATATCTTCGGATCATATCCCATAACCGCCAGATTCGCAGTATCGCTTCCCGGAGCCATTCCTTCCGGAACCATCGATGCCATACCAAGTTCCGCTTTGGCTGCCAGCCCGTCCATCACCGGGGTAACGGCTGCTTCCAGTGTTGTCTTTCCTTCCAGTTCTTCCAATGGTCTTCCGGCCATTCCATCTCCAAGCACTACAATGTACTTCATGTCCTCACTCCCATTCCTTTTCTGCCTGATCATCAAAGTCCAGATATCCGGAGACATCTCGACTGCTATTTCTGATCTTCCACTCGTATCATATGTAATATCTGGTCTTTATACAACTTTGATCTGGTCTCATAATCTCCTTCCATCATCACCGGCGTTATGAATCCGAATTCTCCCTTCAGCTCAGGAACTTCAACAATCTCAACCTCTCCAAAAGACTCTTTCAGTGCCGGAAGCATCTCGCCTGCATCTCCCTTGATACGAATAAAGAATCTTCTCTTTGCATCTGCTTTATCTTCCAGATGAAGCTTTTCTTCTTTCCACATCGTCATGATGTTGCGGTTCAGATGCTTGGCCGCATCTACTACATCAGCAACAACCGCACTGGCAGTCGGAAGCTTACCTGCTCCGCTTCCATAGAACATTGCATCTCCCAGCACATTTCCATGTACAAAGATTGCATTGAATACATCATTTACATTATATAATGGATGTTCCGGATAGAGCATACACGGAGCAACGATGGCATGCAGTCTGTTTCCTGCATAACGTTTGCTGGAAGCCAGAAGCTTGATCGTTGTTCCCATTGCTTTCGCATATTTCATGTCTTCTACTGTGATCTCCGTGATTCCCTCACAGTATATGTCTTCAAAATCCACCTGCTGTCCCGAGATCAGCGAAGACAGGATCGCAATTTTTCTGCAGGCATCATAGCCTTCCACATCCGCTTCCGGATTGCGTTCGGCATAGCCATTTGCCTGTGCTTCCTTAAGAACAGTATCGTAATCTGCACCTTCATAGAACATCTTTGTCAGCATATAATTGGTCGTTCCATTCAGGATACCTGTGATTTCTTCAATCTCATCTGCTGTCAGTGAAGAGTTGAGCGGACGAATGATCGGAATTCCACCTCCGACACTTGCCTCAAACAGGAAATTGATGTTGTGCTCTGCAGCAATTGAAAGAAGCTCCGCACCATGTGCTGCCACAAGTGCCTTATTGGAGGTTGCAACACTCTTTCCGGCCTGCAGACATTTCTTTACAAACGTATAAGCCGGCTCAATTCCTCCCATGACTTCTACCACGATCTGAATATCATCATCCCCAAGGATCGTATCAAAATCATGTATAATTTTTTCCTGCACCGGATCTCCCGGAAAATCCTTAAGATCAAGCACATACTTTACATTCAGTTCATCCCCGATCCGCTGGTTGATCCGGGCTCCGTTGGTATTGATTACCTCGACCACTCCGGAACCTACGGTTCCATAACCCATAACTGCTATATTTATCATAAAGTCCTCCCTCTATTTCTGCGCTGTTTTTTTCAGATAGGCATTGATGAATGAATCAATATTTCCATCCAGAACAGCGGTTACATTACTGTTTTCCTCATTGGTTCTGTGATCCTTGACCATTGTATATGGCTGCATCACATAGGATCGGATCTGATTACCGAATCCAATTTCTTTCACTTCACCACGGATGTCAGATACTTTATCTGCCTGTTCCTGTTCTTTGATAAGCTTAAGCTTGGCCTTGAGCATCTGCATGGCTTTTTCTTTATTATGATGCTGAGATCTTTCATTCTGGCACTGTACTACGATTCCGGTAGGAAGGTGCGTAATTCGAATTGCGGAAGAAGTCTTATTGACATGCTGTCCTCCCGCACCACTTGCACGATACGTATCAATCTTAAGATCCTCATCTGCAATCTCAATATCAATATCATCTTCAATATCCGGGATCACATCCAGAGACGCGAATGAAGTCTGACGTTTTCCCGCTGAATTGAACGGTGAAATACGCACCAGCCTGTGGACTCCCTTTTCGGATTTCAGGTATCCATAGGCATTTTCTCCATTCACTTCAAATGTGATTGCCTTGATTCCTGTAATATCTCCATCCAGATAATCCAGGACCTGAAGAGAAAATCCTTTTCTTTCCGCCCAGCGACTGTACATTCGATATAACATGTTCGCCCAGTCACAGGACTCCGTTCCTCCCGCTCCTGCATGAATCGTCACGATTGCATTGCAGGCATCATATTCACCCGACAATAATGTCTGAATTCTCAGTCCCTCAAACAGGGATTCAAATTCCCGGATCTCTCCTCCGATTTCCTTGAACATAGAAGAATCTTCTTCCTCATATCCCATATCAATCAGAAGACAGATATCATCATATGATGTATATAGCTGATGAATGGTTTTTACCAGTTCCTGAAGATTCTTCAGTTCTTTCATCAGCTTCTGTGATTCCTCCGGATTATCCCAGAAACCTGGGTCTTCTACTTTACGTTCCAGCTCCTCGATTCTTCTCTCCTTGCCGGTTACGTCAAAGTGAATCCCTCATCTCGGCAAGAGGTTCTTCATAAGCATTCATTATACTTTTAAATTGATCTAATTCAACCACTTTCTTCACCTCTTTCTATTTAATGATCAAGCCTGCTGGTGACATTATTTTCGTCCGCAGCACTGCTTATATTTCTTTCCGCTTCCGCATGGGCACGGATCGTTTGGATATACTTTCTTTTCCGCACGTTTTTTCGGTGCACGGATCGCAGATTCATCTTTATTGGTACCTGTAACCTTCGCCACCTGTTCTCTCTCTACCTTCTGTTCCAGTTTTACATGGAAAATAGTACGTACGGTATCCTCTGTAATACTTCTGGTCATCTCATCGAACATTTCATATCCGATCATCTTATACTCTACCTTTGGATCTCTCTGTCCGTAAGCCTGCAGACCGATTCCCTGACGAAGCTGATCCATATCATCAATATGTGCCATCCACTTCGCATCAATCACTTTCAGAAGAACCACACGTTCAATCTCACGTATCTGCTCTGTCTCCGGGAATTCGGATTCTTTCATCTCATAAGCCTTTGCTGCACGTTCCTTCAGCATATGTTTCAGTTTTTTCTGATTCATATCCCTGACATCATCTTCTGTAACAGGCGCCATCGGGATTGTATTATGGATGGTCATATTCAGTTCTGTCAGGTTCCACTCGTCATAGTCCTGATCGGCACTGGTGACCATATCTACCACATTCTCCACATAATCATTCATCATATGGAAGATAGAATCACGCATATTATCTCCGTCAAGAACATGGCGTCGCTCTTCATATATAATCTCTCTCTGTTCATTCATTACCTGATCATATTCCAACAGGTTCTTTCGAATTCCAAAGTTATTGCTCTCAATCTTTTCCTGTGCTTTTTCAATTGCACTGGAAAGCATCTTATGTTCGATCTGTTCTCCTTCTTCCACGCCCAGCGCACTGAACACATTCATCAGTTTCTCGGATCCAAAGAGACGCATCAGATCATCTTCCAGAGAGATATAGAATCTGGATTCTCCCGGATCTCCCTGTCGTCCGGAACGACCACGCAGCTGATTGTCAATTCGTCTGGATTCATGACGCTCAGTACCGATGATCTTCAGACCGCCTGCTGCTCTTGCCTCATCATCCAGCTTAATATCCGTACCACGTCCGGCCATATTGGTGGCGATGGTTACTGCATCATGTACACCTGCCTGTGCAACGATTTCGGCTTCCATCTCATGGAATTTGGCGTTCAACACATTATGTTTGATTCCGCGGCGTTTCAGCATGCCACTCAGAAGCTCGGAATTTTCAATCGTAATCGTACCAACCAGTACCGGCTGATGTCTCTCATGAGCTTCTTCAATTGCGTCACAGACAGCACGGAACTTTTCTTTCTGTGTTTTATATACCGCATCCTCAAGATCCTTACGGATAACCGGAACATTGGTCGGGATCTCAATAACGTCCATTCCATAGATCTCACGGAATTCTTTTTCTTCCGTCAATGCAGTACCTGTCATACCTGCTTTCTTTGTGAACTTATTAAACAGGTTCTGGAATGTAATGGTTGCCAGCGTTTTACTTTCCCGTTTTACCTTTACATGCTCCTTTGCTTCAATTGCCTGATGAAGTCCATCTGAATAACGACGTCCAGGCATAATACGACCTGTAAATTCATCAACAATCAGAACTTCATCATCTTTTACGACATAATCCTTATCGCGGAACATCAGATTATGTGCCCGGAGCGCCAGGATGATATTATGCTGAATTTCCAGATTTTCCGGATCTGCAAGGTTGTCAATATGGAAGAACTTCTCAACCTTTTTCACACCATCCTCTGTCAGATTGATATTCTTTTCTTTCTCATTTACAATAAAATCCCCGGTCTCTTCAATCTCTTCACCCATGATTGCATTGATCTTGGAGAACTCTCCACTGGCTTCTCCCCGTTCCAGCTGCCGTGCCAGAATATCACACGCATCATAGAGCTTTGTTGACTTTCCACTCTGTCCGGATATGATCAGCGGAGTTCTTGCTTCGTCAATCAATACAGAGTCAACCTCATCGATCAGGGCATAATTCAGCCCTCTCTGAACCAGCTGTTCCTTATATATAACCATATTGTCTCTCAGATAATCGAATCCCAGCTCATTGTTTGTAACATAAGTAATGTCACAATTGTATGCCGCACGCCGTTCATCATTATCCATACCGTTCAATACAACTCCGACCGTCAGTCCCAGAAATTCGTGAACCTGTCCCATCCACTCAGCATCTCGCTTTGCCAGATAATCATTGACCGTTACAACGTGAACTCCTTTTCCGGACAATGCATTCAGATATGCCGGAAGTGTTGCAACCAGTGTCTTTCCCTCACCGGTCTTCATCTCAGCGATACGTCCCTGATGAAGAATAATTCCACCAATCAGCTGTACACGATAATGCTTCATTCCAAGTGTACGATATGCTGCTTCCCGAACGGCCGCATATGCTTCCGGGAGAATATCATCCAGAGTCTCACCATTTGCAAGACGCTCTTTGAATTCTTTCGTTTTATTTCTGAGCTCTTCATCCGAAAGACTCTGCATCTCAGAATCAAGCGCTTCAATTGCATCTGCGATCGGATAGATTCTTTTCAATTCATTTTCACTGTGCGTTCCAAATAATTTCTGTATTAAACCCATATTGACTGTATGCTCCTTACTACTAATTATAGTCACAATACGACCACTCTAATCCCCATTCTAGCACTATCTATAATTCAATTCAACCCGTTTATAAAGTGTTCACAAACTGTTTACCTCGCTGTTACAGTTCACTCCGTACCAGAAAGATAGCATCTGCCTTCTGCATGCAGGAAAGGGCAGATGCTATCTTTCTGGTACGAGGGAACTCGTAACCGCCACCTGCATAAGCATTCTTAGCACGCAGTGCGAAACTGAAGTGCGTAAGCACGACGAATGCGCATGTCAGGTGGCGGTACGGTGTGAATTACTAAAACAGTTCACTCCTACCTGTACTGTCTTACCTCCTGATAAGGAATCGTTCCTCCAAACAGATCCAGTGCACTTCCTATGGTAAAATCCAGCTTTCCATGTGAAATCTCCCGAAAATGCCGCAGATCCTCCAGACTTCCGATCCCCCCGGCATAAGTGACAGGTATCTGCTGCTGTTCGCTCAGGATTTCGATCAGTTCATCCTCCACTCCGGAAGCTTTTCCCTCCACATCTACTCCATGCACCAGAAATTCATCGCAGTATGCAGAAATCCTGCGAAGTATCTCTGCATCCAGTTTCACCTGAGTAAAGGTCTGCCACCGATTTGTCACAATATAATATTCTCCGTCCCTTTTCCGGCAGCTTACATCGATCACTACACGTTCTTTTCCTACCTCTTTGCAAAGTCCCTCCATTCGATCCCATTGGATCTCTCCATCCTGAAACACATATGAAGTCACGATCACATGACTTGCCCCTGCCTCGATATACTCTGCGGCATTTTCGGCTGTAATGCCTCCGCCGACCTGAAGTCCGCCCGGATATGCCATCAGCGCCTTTACCGCCTGCATCTTTGTCTGTTCATAATACCCGGAAGATGGAGGATTCAAAAGAATCACATGTCCTCCCTTCAATCCGTCCTTCTGATACAGATGTGCAAAATAATCTGCATTCTGAACGGATGAAAAATTCTCCACTGCCTGATCATTTTCATCCGTAAGACTTCCCCCCACAATCTGCTTAACTTTTCCATTATGAATATCAATACATGGTCTGAATCTCATTATATGTACTCCTTGTATAGTATCTGCTGTTCTTTTCGGCATATTTTACCACACTAAAGCATTTAAGTCCAGTAAAAGAACTGCGGGGAATGCCTCCAATTCTTTTCGGCATTCCCCGCAGTTCTTAGTTTCTGATCCAAAGGATCTTATTATTTCTGATTTTTTTCCATCGTATTGTTTGTATTGTCTGTACCGGTAGTGTTGTTCTTATCATTCAGTCCGGTATTGTTATTGTCTGTAGTATCATTCACAGTATTATTCGTATTATTATTGTTATCCAGACCATTTTCTATATTATCAATACCGTCTTGCACGTCATTTCCTATATCTTCAACAACACCGCCATTGTTATTGTTATCTGTGGTTCCTTCCGTCGCAGCATTGTCATTGGCCGCGTTATCATCATTTGTATTATTGCCGCAGGCTGTAAGCCCCATCATCACTCCTGTACACATCAGAATTAATCCCCATTTTTTCAACTGTTTCATTTTTGATCTCCCTTTCATGTATATTCATCTATAATCAAGTATTACTTGTTGCTTGTAATATTTGCAGATTATGTCCGACATATACCATGGAAATCATGGGATTTTTTACTAATTATACATTTTTTACAGCCGTTCTGCAATCTGACCGCTCCGATATGCTGCCATCAGGACTTCCAGATCCTCAATCTGTTCTTTCAGTTCTCTTCCTGTATCCGTATCTCCGACTTTTTTACGTTCCAGAACCCGTTCTACAACCGTACTGTCCGAATGAATATCACTTTCCTTTTCGATTGCTGCTTCCGTAGATTCAAATGGCTCATGTGCTGCAAGGATCAGACCATAGGAATTGTAGATCAGTGTATATCCTGCAATTCCGGTTTCTTTCTGATAGGCTCTGGAAAATCCTCCGTCAATGACCAGCACTTTTCCACCGCATTTGATCGGATTTTCTCCATCCTTACTCTTCACCGGAACATGACCATTAATAATGTAGGATCCTTCACTTGGAAGTCCGAATTCCTTCAGAATATTATTGATTACTTTCTCATCTTCCAGCAGGCGGTAATATGCATTCTTTTTCTCTTTATGCGTCTCTTTTTCCGCAAGGAAATACCGTTCAAATGTAGCCATCTTATCCTTTCCGAACAGCGGCGAATTCTCACTGAGCCAGATGTACCACATCATATCTTTTCCACGTTCTCTTTCCTTCGGGTCCACCGCATAGAAGCCTTTTCTTACATAGCTCTCCAGAATCTCATAGAGACTCCTTCCTTTATATGTATGTCCATAGAGACGCACTTTTTTCAATGATCCGTCTTCATTCAGCGGAACACAGCCATGATACAGCAGATTGCCATTATATACCTTATACAATCCTCCTTTATTCAGAAGGAACTTCATATGACTCTGCAGCTTCTCACAATTGGTAAATGCCCGTTCCAGACGCTCCATGATATCCTCTTCTTCTTTGGTCAGAGCATATGGCTTTTTCGGATCAATCGTAGGGAAATTCTTATCAAGCAGTTCGTACTCCTGTCCGTCCAGCTCTATCGTTCCCTTTTCATAATCAATATGATGAAGCAGATTTCTCTTTTCCATCTTGAATCCCGGATTTTTCTTGATAATCTGACCTTCCACCTTGAACTGAATCACAGAGATTGCCTTGTGCATCTTGATATCCATCAGCATTTCACTCGGGTTGTAATTCGGGTGTCCTTTCAGTTTGAAGCACTCACATGGATCATCCCTGTATGTGCTCATTGCAAATGTTGCCAGTGGAAGCAAATTGATTCCGTATCCTTCTTCCAGAATGTCCAGATTGCCGTAACGGGCGCAGATTCGGATCACATTTGCAATACATCCTCTCTGTCCTGCGGCAGCTCCCATCCACAATACATCATGATTTCCCCATTGAATATCTACGGAATGGTAACCCATCAGCTTATCCATAATAATGTGCGGTCCCGGACCTCTGTCAAATATATCCCCAACAATATGCAGATGATCGACCGTCAGTCTCTGAATCAGCTCGCACAGCGCAATAATAAACTTCTCTGCCCTTCCGATCTCGATGATCGTATTGACAATAGAATTGTAATAAGATTCCTTATCCGTAATCTCTGATTTTTCAGTGATCAATTCTTCAATCACGTACGCAAAATCAGGCGGCAGTGCCTTTCTGACCTTAGAACGGGTATATTTGCTTGCCGTTCTCTTACATACCTCGATCAGACGGTACAGTGTAATCTTATACCAGTCTTCCATGTTTTCCTCAGTCTTTTTAATTCTGTCCATCTTTTCCTTCGGATAATAAATAAGAGTAGCAAGGGTCTGCTTCTCCCTGCTACTCATAGTATTTCCGAATACATCATCGATTTTACGGCGCACTGATCCTGATCCATTCTTAAGAACATGCGAAAAAGCCTCATATTCACCATGAATATCAGTCAAAAAATGTTCCGTGCCTTTCGGCAGATTCAGAATCGCCTGCAGATTAATGATCTCCGTCGATGCTTTGGCGATGGTTGGATAAAGCTGAGAAAGTCTCTCCAGATACCTCTCTTCTAACTTTTTCATAACTTCCTCCCATAATATAATAACATTCTATATCATACAGTTCTTTCCGAACTGAATATAGGCATACCTGTCTTAAAATTGAATCACATCTGACATGTCATATCTTCCCGCCGGTTTCCCAGCCAGAAATCTTGCCGCTTCAACAGCACCTTTTCCAAATACGGCCTTGGAATAAGCTGTATGTCTGAACTCAATCACTTCGTCCGTTCCGGCGTAGATCACTTCATGGTCCCCAACAATCGTTCCGCCGCGAACTGCAGAGATTCCAATCTCTTTTGCATCTCTTTTCTGACGCACCTGACTTCTGTCATATACATATGTATACTGATTGCCCACAGATTCATTGATAGAATCTGCCAGAGCGATCGCAGTACCACTCGGTGCATCCAGTTTCTGATTGTGATGTCTTTCCACCAGTTCAATATCATAGCCTGCAGGAGAAAGTACCTTCGTTGCATCCTGCAGAAGCTTTAACAACAGATTAATTCCAAGCGACATATTGGCAGACTTCAGGACAGCCACCTTTTTTGCAGCCTCTTCCACTTTTGCAAGCTGCTCTTCAGAAAGGCCTGTCGTACACAGTACAACCGGAACCTGTCTTTCCACACAGTAATCAAGAAGTGCATCTATCGCTGCCGCGTTTGAAAAATCAATGATCACGTCCGCTTTTATATTACACTTTTCAATACTGTCAAAAACGGGATATTCATTTGGAATTCCCGTGTATTTATCAATTCCGGCAACCAGTTCAATCCCTTCACTGTTTTTTATGATATCCGTGATTACACGGCCCATATGTCCATTGCATCCATGCATGATTGCCTGTACCATCTTTTTCATCCTCCTGTCACATCATGTTAAAAAAGGATATCATATATGTATCATCAGATATGATATCCCTCTTATCTTTATTATTCTATATTGTACAACATTTTCTGTAATTAAGCCAGTTTAATACCAAATTCCTTCATTGCCTTTGCAAGTGTTTCTTCATGTGCTTTTGAAATCTCTGTCAGCGGCATGCGAAGTGGTCCACAGTCTACACCCATCAGCTGCATCGCTTTTTTAACCGGAATCGGATTCACTTCACAGAATAACTGCTCAACCAGCGGGAGCGCCTTTAACTGCAGTGCTGCACTTCCTGCAATATCACCATTAAAGAATTTTTCGCAGATATCATGCGTTTCATCCGGTGCAACATTGGATAATACAGAGATAACACCCTTTCCACCGAGCGAAAGAATTGGAACGATCTGGTCATCATTACCGGAATACAGATCAACCTTACCGTCTGTCATAGCCATGATCTTTGCAATCTGAGAAATATTACCGGAAGCTTCCTTGATTCCGACAATATTATCTACATTTTTCACGAGTTCAGCAACCGTTGCAGGCTCGATATTGCATCCGGTTCTGCTCGCAACACTGTACATAATGATCGGTGCTTTTGCTTCCTTTGCAACGGCTGTAAAATGAGCGATCAGTCCATTCTGTGTTGCCTTATTATAATACGGCGTCACCAGAAGCAGTCCGTCTGCTCCGTACTCCGATGCCTCTTTGGACATATCAATTGCGGTTCTCGTACAATTGGAGCCTGTTCCTGCAACGACCGGAATTCTTCCCTTTGCACGGTCGATCGTAAACTTCACACAATCCATGTGCTCTTCCTCTGTCATCGTAGCAGATTCACCCGTTGTACCACATATAATAATACAGTCTGTTTTTTTCTCGCAGTGAAAATCAATCAATTCATCCAGTTTATCATAATTAATACTTCCATCTTCATGAAATGGTGTAACGATTGCCACACCGGCTCCTGTAAAAATAGCCATAGCATTCTCCTGCCTTTCCTTATAACTATCAAAATTCTATCATCAAAGAAATGTGATGTCAATGGAATATTCTATTACAAACTGATACCCGCCAGATCTCTTTTCACTTCTCCTGCTATAATCAGACCCACCACCATATTTATTCTGCCAGACACTCCAGTTTACTGACGGACACTTCATATGCCGTTCGCTTTTCTGTCTCTGTATCCGTCAGCTTCTTAATATATTCTCTGCTCTGAATCCGTCCGATCACTTGTACATGTTCCCCGACCTCAAACGCAGAAGCATATCTTGCATTTCTTCCCCAGCATATGCACGGTATGTAATCAGACTTTCCGTATGGCCGATTGACCGCCAGCAAAAGATCCGCAATCTCTCTTCCCAGCGGAGTTTTACGATATACCGGCTGCTTACAGATATAACCGTCCAGAAATATATTATTTGTCTTGGCACCGTCCAGTTCTTCTTCTACAAAAGACACTTCTCTTACGAATACGGATAAAATCAATCTGTTCTTTTGCTCATCGTGCCTGTTGTAGGATCGAAACTGCCCGCTTGCCATGATGAACTCTCCGGTATAATCCCGGGATACATCCATCAGTCTTTCTGATATCATAAGCGGAATCCGGTCCTCTGAATTGCTGAGACGCCGCACACTTACATCCACCATATAGAATCCTTCGCCAAACACTTCATGACTGAATGTAAATGGTGACACAATCTCTCCCATAATCGTTACCTGGTTGTTTTCAATGATCTTATCTGACATAATTTTACAATCTCCCTTCCTCTGAATCGTATTTTGAGTCATTACATAGTCTATGAACGGGATCAGTATTTTAGAACGAAATACTTGTAAAATTTGAAAAATGTGATAAACTAATGGAGTTATATATAAATATAGGAAGAGAAAAGGAAGATTCGTATGAATACAAAACGTGAAGATGTACGTAATATAGCGATTATTGCTCATGTTGATCATGGTAAGACAACTTTAGTAGACGAATTATTAAAACAAAGCGGTGTCTTCCGTGAGAATCAGGAAGTTGCCGAACGTGTCATGGACTCCAACGATATCGAAAGAGAACGTGGTATCACGATCCTTTCCAAAAACACTGCTGTTACTTACAATGGTGTAAAGATCAATATCATTGATACTCCGGGTCATGCCGATTTTGGCGGCGAAGTAGAACGTGTCCTGAAGATGGTCAACGGTGTTATCCTTGTTGTTGATGCTTTCGAAGGTGCAATGCCGCAGACCAAATTTGTGCTGAGAAAAGCACTTGACTTAAGCCTTCCTGTTATCGTCTGCATCAATAAGATTGACCGTCCGGAAGCAAGACCGGAAGAAGTGATCGATGAGGTTCTGGAACTTCTGATCGATCTGGGTGCTTCAGACGAACAGCTCGACTGTCCTTTCGTCTATGCATCTGCAAAAGCAGGCGTTGCTGTTCTGGATCTGTCTGATAAAGAACAGGATATGAAACCATTATTTGAAACCATTCTGGAATACATTCCTGCACCGGAGGGAGACCCGGAAGCTCCCGGTCAGGTTCTGATCAGTACCATTGATTATAATGAATATGTCGGCCGTATCGGTATTGGAAAAGTTGATAACGGAACGATCTCCGTCAATCAGGATATGGTCGTTGTAAACCATCACAATCCTGACAAACAGCAAAAAGTAAAGATCAGTAAGCTCTATGAGTTTGACGGATTGAAAAAAGTAGAAGTAAAGGAAGCAACCATCGGATCCATCGTTGCGATCTCCGGTATCTCGGATATTTCCATCGGTGATACCCTCTGCTCTCCTGAGAACCCGGAACCTATTCCGTTCCAGAAGATCTCTGAACCGACCATAGCTATGGACTTTGTTGTGAATGACAGTCCTTTTGCAGGACTGGAAGGCAAATACGTGACCTCCCGTCATCTGCGTGACCGACTCTTAAGAGAGCTGAATACGGACGTCAGTCTCCGTGTCGAAGATACCGAAAACACAGACTGTTTCAAGGTATCCGGCCGTGGAGAGCTTCATCTGTCCGTATTGATTGAAAACATGCGCCGTGAAGGATATGAATTTGCGGTCAGCAAGGCAGAAGTACTCTATAAGCACGACGAAAAAGGAAAATTGCTGGAACCAATGGAAATTGCCTATATTGATGTTCCGGACGAATTTACCGGTGTCGTCATTGAAAAATTAAGCCAGAGAAAAGGCGAATTGCAGGCAATGGGAGCTGCCAACGGCGGATATACACGACTGGAATTCAAGATTCCATCCCGTGGTCTGATCGGTTACCGCGGCGATTTTTTAACAGACACCAAAGGAAATGGTATCATGAATACTGCTTTTGACGGATATGCCCCATATAAAGGTGATATCCAGTACCGGAAACAGGGTTCCCTGATCGCATTTGAGACCGGTGAGTCCGTAACCTACGGTCTGTTCAGTGCACAGGAACGTGGAATCCTCTTCATCGGACCCGGAGAAAAGGTATATTCAGGTATGGTAATCGGCGAAAATGCAAAGACTGATGATATTGAAGTCAATGTATGTAAGACCAAACATCTGACCAATACCCGCTCTTCAAGCGCAGATGAGGCCCTTCGCCTGACTCCTCCTAAAATCTTAAGTCTGGAACAGGCAATTGATTTCATTGATACAGACGAATTACTGGAAGTAACTCCAAAATCTCTTCGTATCCGTAAGAAGATTCTGGATCCAAAAATGAGAAAACGAGGAAACAGATCATGACATTTTTATGGCTGTTAGAGGGGATCCGTACTCCCTTCTTAGACAAACTGATGCAGTTCATCACATATTTCGGCCAGGAAATTATTATTATAGCGGTTATCTGCACACTGTACTGGTGTGTGGATAAGCGCTTTGCTTATCTTATGGGATTTACGTACTTCAGCGCCGGATTATGTGTACAGACTTTAAAAATCACATTCCGCATCCCAAGGCCCTGGATACTGGATCCAACATTCCATGCAGTTGAAAGTGCCGTGCCGGGTGCCACCGGTTATTCCTTTCCGAGCGGACACACACAGGGGGCAACCTGCCTGTTCTTTCCGCTCGCACTGAAAGTAAGACGAACCTGGATGAAAGTACTCTGTATTCTGGCGTTTCTTGCAATCGGATTTTCAAGAATGTATCTTGGATGCCATACGCCTAAAGACGTCCTGACATCTATGATTCTTTCTTTGATCATCGCATCCTTGCTCTGGAAATATCAAAAATATATTCTGGATCAGGAAGAATTCCGAAAACCGATTGCTGCCCTTCTTATCATTTGCAGCGTTTTCGTAGCGGTCTACGCCCTGATTTTAAACGGAAACGGCACAATTGAAACCAAGTACGCCATGGACTGCTGTAAAGCTTCCGGCGCAGGACTCGGGTTTGCGATCGGATGGTATCTGGAACAGACCCGTCTGAATTTTTCCACTTACTGCCACAGCCTGCATGCCCAGATCCTGAAGCTTCTGATCGGCCTTGCCGGTGCGCTGCTTCTTCGGAAGGGACTTCCTTTCCTTCTGGGAACTTCCATCTTGGCAAAAGCTGCAGAATACTTTATACTTGTGTTATGGGTACTCATAATATATCCATATCTATTCAGTAAAAGATTAAGGAGAGAATAATGAGACAATTCGTATCAAGTTTTTTAAAACGGGTTGCAGTCATTCTGGAATTCGTGATTGCCATCATGCTGGCAGTTGGAGTCATTCTACTGTGCCTTCGTATGGTCATGTCACTTGGAAACATTCCCGATCTGAATATCTGGCCAAATTATGATGATCTGCTGGAAACATGTTTCAATCTGATCATCGGCGTCGAGCTGATCCGGATGATGTATTCCCATTCTCCAAACACAGTATTTGAAGTACTGTTGTTTGCAATCGCCCGACAGATCATCATCGATCACTCTTCTGTTTACAGCAGTCTGATTGGTGTATGTGCTATCGCAGTGCTTTTTGCCACAAGAAAGTTTTTGTTCTGCGAATTCGATGTTGCAGATGAAATCATCTTCCGTGCAACCTCCAAGGCAAAGGCAGTCAACAAGATCCTGGGAGTCAATATTCCCTATGAACCCGGCGAAACCCTGCTGGATGTACTGTCCCGCAATCTGGCCGACCATGACATTGAACTCGGTGTAGGCGCCTGCTTCTACTTCAAAGACTGTGGACTTCGGGTTGCAAAGATGCATGACGAAAAAATTACAAGAATTGAAGTAATCCGTGCTATACATTAACGTCCAAACGTGCTATACTACATATATCAGATAGATTGTTATTCAAGACAGCAATTGTCAGACTATACACATTTTTTCAATTCTGTCAAGTACATTTTATTTGAAATTATGTCGAAAAGGAGTTGGACAGCATGAAGTTTATCATTATCGGAAAGAACATCGATGTAACACCAGGTTTGAGAGAGGCCGTAGAAAGCAAACTGGGAAAATTAGAAAGGTACTTTACTCCAGACACGGAAATCCATGTAACATTAAGCGTTCAGAAAGAGCGCCAGAAAATTGAAGTAACCATCCCTGTCAAAGGCGGTATTATCCGCTCCGAACAGGAAAGTAACGATATGTATGTATCCATTGACCTTGTAGAAGAGGTGATCGAGCGTCAGCTTCGCAAATATAAAAACAAACTGGTTGCAAAGCATCAGGAAGGCAGCAACTTCAAGGAAGAATTCATTGAAACAGAAGATAATGCTGAAGATGACGGAGAGATCAGGATCGTACGAACCAAAAAGTTCGGATTCAAGCCGATGTATCCGGAAGATGCATGTGTACAGATGGAATTACTCGGACATGATTTCTATGTATTCTGCAACGCAGAGACTGACGAAGTAAATGTTGTATACAGAAGGAAAAACGGAACATTTGGATTGATTGAACCGGAATTTTCATAATTTCATATCTGAACTGACACATTAATTTTACAGGGGGCTGTCCTGAACTGCATATTCAGGACAGCCTCCTTATTTTTTTACTCAAGAACAGTAGGAATTCCATCAATTTCCGCAAAATAGCAATCCTGAAGCACCTGCATCTTCACCTGCCCATTTGTTCCTTCCACCAACGCATCCTGTACTTCTTTTTGCATACTTTCCGGGACCAGTACATATATATCTACTTTATCTGTATATTCCGTATCCAGAACCTTCAGATTCCGCTGTGCCAGAATGTACTGAATCTTCCCAAGCCCCGTATAATCAGTCGCAATATGAAGTTTAACTCCATGAATCTTGGTTATAATTACAGAGGAATGAAGTCCCTCTCTTGTGGCAGATGAATATGCGCGGACCAGTCCGCCGGTTCCAAGTAACGTACCGCCAAAATATCTGGTCACCACTACTGCAACATTACGGATCTCCTCTCCGTTCAGAACATCCAGCATTGGTTTGCCTGCTGTTCCGCCCGGTTCCCCGTCGTCACTGCATCTTTGCAGCTCCCCGCGTTCTCCGATCACATATGCAAAACAATTGTGCGTTGCGTTCCAGTATTTTTTTTTCATCGATTCGATAAAAGAAAGGGCTTCTTCCTCTGTTGCAGCAGGAACCACTGTCGCAATAAAACGTGATTTTTTCTCTGTAATTTCGCCTTCTCCGCCTTCATAGACTGTCTTATATTCTGATAACATATGTTCTTTCTCCTGTCTGTTGTCACTCTTCTACATATTAATATAACGAATTTCTTAAGATTTTCCTACTGAAATATGAACTTTTTATTTTTTTCTTTATTAACACAGGCTTATTTGCTATAATGACATGGTATAAAGGAGGCCAAATCGCATGAATTATGGAAAGAAAAAAGCTTCGAAGAAGCAAAAGAAAATAACATCCAAATCCACCATGCAGGGAAAACGTGTCGGCATCCGATTATTCAAGGCACTGCTTTTGTGCATTATCGTTCTGGCAGTGATCGGAGTTATCGGCGGTGGACTTTTTGTCAAAAAGATACTTGCCAATTCCCCTGATATCTCTCCGGAAGATGTAAAACCGCAGGGATTCACTACTTTCGTTTATGCTGACGATGGCACTACGGAGATTGAACGATTTGTATCTTCCGGTTCCAACCGTGTATACAAGTCTATAGATGAAATTCCCAAAGATCTTCAGCATGCTTTTGTTGCGATCGAAGATGAACGTTTTTACAAACACAATGGTATTGACCTTCAGGGTATTGCCCGTGCCGCTGTCGTAGGTATCACCTCCGGCGGACACTTTTCCGAAGGAGCCAGTACACTCACCCAACAGCTGATCAAAAACAACGTATTTCCGAACTTCACAAAAGAAAAAACGTTCTATGATCGATTGGAACGTAAGATTCAGGAACAGTATCTGGCACTTCAGATTGAAAAACAGATGGACAAGGATACGATTCTTGAAAGCTATATGAATACAATCAACCTTGGCCAGAACTGCCTCGGCGTGCAGGCAGCTTCCATGAGATACTTTAACAAAGATGTATCTGAGCTGACACTTTCAGAGTGTGCCGTAATCGCCGGAATCACACAGAATCCGACAGACTACAATCCGATCACCAATCCGGAATCCAATCAGAAGCGTCGTGATAAAGTATTAAAAAACATGCTGGAACAGGGCTATATTGACCAGGCCGCATACGACGAAGCAATGGCTGATGATGTCTATGCCCGCATTCAGACTGTCAACAACACTGCAAGCGTTGATGACAACCCTTACAGTTACTTTGTAGATGCACTTGCAGAACAGGTAATTAACGATCTCTGTGAACAGCTTGGTTACACAGAGACTCAGGCATATAATGCTGTATACAGCGGCGGTCTCAGCATCTATTCTACACAGAATCTTGCCATGCAGCAGATCTGCGACGAGGAGATGAACAACGATGCTAATTATCCCGCACTAAAAGAATACGGTCTGGATTATGCGCTTACCGTTACACGTGCAGACGGTACGGTAGAAAATTTCGGAAGCAATAATATCAAAGCCTATGTAAAACAGACATATGGCAATGAACAGGGACTTCTCTACTCCAGCGAAGAAGCTGCCCGTGCAATGGTAGAAGAATGGAAGGCAACCATCGCTCAGGAAGGCGACACTTATGATGAACGTTTTGAAGTTACTCCGCAGCCACAGGCATCAGTAACCATCATTGATCAGTCTACCGGACAGATCAAGGCCATGGTCGGAGGACGAGGCGCCAAGACGACAAGCCTGGGGCTTAACCGTGCATATACGGGTGCTAAGAGACAGCCCGGTTCCTGTTTCAAGATTCTTGCAGCTTATGCTCCTGCACTGGATTCCTGTGGCAAGAGCCTTGCAACCACCATTGTAGATGAACCGTACACCTTGAAAAACGGGCAGCAGCTCCGTAATGCCAACGGAAGATATGGTGGCCCAACCACGATTCGAAAAGCCATTACCTGGTCGATCAATGTATGTGCTGTAAAGTTAAGCGATGAAATCACCCAGGAACTGGGATATGAATACTGTGAAAAATTTGGCATCAGCACTCTGGTAACCAACAAGGAAATCAATGGCGGCATCTACGATGATAAGACAACGCAGACACTGGCACTTGGCGGTATTGCAGAAGGTGTCTACAATTATGAAATGTGTGCAGCTTATGCTACCATTGCCAACGGCGGTGTTTATAATCAGCCAACTCTATACACAAAGATCCTTGATCATGACGGAAATGTACTTCTCGAAGGCACCGGGGAATCCCGTACTGTGATCAAAGACAGCACAGCGGCTCTTCTTACCAGCGCAATGGAAGACGTAGTGAATTCGGGTACCGGTACAGCATGCAGACTCGGTAATATGCCTGTAGCCGGTAAGACGGGTACCACAACTTCCAACGTAGACCTGTGGTTCTGTGGATTTACTCCATATTATACCTGTGCGGTATGGGGAGGTTACGATGATAACAAACCTTGTAACTCAGACATGAATTTCCGATTCCGAATCTGGAAATCCATCATGAGCCGTATCCATCAGAATCTGGAACCAAAAGACTTCAAGATGCCTTCTTCCGTAGAGAAGAAAACCATCTGTTCTGAGACCGGAAAACTGGCTGTATCCGGAAGCTGTCCTGCAATAACAGAGTATTTTGCAACCGACACGGCTCCGACGGAAGTATGTCCGGGCCATAAACCGGTAGAACCGGAAGAACCGAAAGAAGAGGTTGATCCATCAGATTCTGTGCCGGTAGAACCAGTAACTCCGGGTGACAATACCGGCGGCGGTACCGGCGGTGATCCCGGAGGGAATCCGGGTGGAGGCACCGGCGGCGGTACCGGCGGTGATCCCGGAGGAACTGTCCCTCAATAAATAACAACAAAAAGATAAAGAAAGAAGGGATTGTCTCAAATATAACCAGACAATCCCTTCTATTTTCTTTCTTTTAAAGGATCAGCTTTGCTGCTCCACATATGCCAGCATCATTTCCTAATGTTGCCAAAACAAATTCTGTATCTTTATTTGAGAAAAATGCTTTTTTCTGGAAATTCTTCTCTACATATCCCAGAAGAATCTCTCCTGCTCTTGATACGCCTCCTCCGATTACGATCACTGCAGGATCTGTGACTGCTGCCAGATTAGCGAGCGCATGTCCAAGATATTCACCAAATTCCTCTACAATCTCTTCCGCTACTTTATCGCCTTCCTTTAATGCATCAAACACTGACTTTGCACTGAGATGACGTCCTCTCAATACGGTATCTGCATCATCCTTTTCCAGTCTCTTTCTGGCAAGTCTTGCGATTCCCGTAGCAGAAGCATACTGCTCCAGACATCCGGTTTTTCCACATCCGCAGTGCTCTGTCTCTTCATAGTTCACACACAGGTGTCCGATCTCTCCACCTGCTCCGTGTGCTCCAACCAGAGGACGTCCATTTACGATCACGCCTCCTCCAACACCGGTTCCAAGTGTGACCATGATCATGTTTTCCCGGCCTTTTCCTGCTCCCAGCCACATTTCTCCCAGGGCAGCAACATTGGCATCATTGCCGGCTTCTACCGGAAGACCTGTCAGTTCTTCCATCTCTCTCTTTACCTCTTTATATCCCCAGCCAAGGTTCGCCGTATTCTGAACAACTCCCTTTGCATCTACAGGTGCAGGAATTCCAATCCCGATTCCGGACATTTCCTGTACAGCCAATCCTTTTTCTTCCATCTTTCTTTTCAGAGATTCCGCGATATCCGGAAGAATCGCTTCTCCTTTATTCTCTGTACGGGTCTTGATCTCCCATTTTTCCAGAAGTTCTCCTTCTGTTGTAAAGAGTCCGATTTTAACTGTTGTTCCTCCGATGTCCACTCCAAAGCAATACTTCATTTTCCTTTTTCCTCCCTCTATTTTCTCGTCAGATTCTGCTGAACACGTTTATACAGCTCCTGTGCCGCATTATATCCCATCTGCTTCTGTCTGTGATTGATTGCTGCCGTCTCAACGATGATGGCAAGATTACGTCCCGGACGAATTGGAAGATGATGACATACAACCTTATTTCCGAGAAATTCTGTATACTCTTCTTCCAGTCCAAGTCGATCATACTCTTTATCCCGATTCCACTCTTCCAACGTAATGACGAGATCAATATTCTCTGTCTCCCGGACACTTAATACACCAAACAGCGTCTTAACATCTACGATTCCGATTCCTCGAAGTTCAATAAAATGTCTCGTAATATCCGGCGCAGATCCAACCAGTGTCTCATCGCTGACTCTTCGGATCTCAACAACATCATCACTCACCAGACGATGTCCTCTCTTAATCAGCTCCAGCGCAGCCTCGCTCTTCCCGATTCCGCTTTCGCCCATGATCAGAACTCCGACACCATATACATCAACCAGCACACCGTGAATAGAGATACACGGTGCCAGCTCAACGTTCAGCCAGCGAATCAACTCAGATGTAAATTCCGAAGTCTTCTTTTCCGTCTGGAATACCGGAACGTTCGCTTTTTCAGCCATCTCAAGCAGCATCTCTTCCGGTGGGAGATTACGGCAAAATACCAGACATGGAATCGGATAAGACAGGAAGGTCTGATAGATCTCTTTCTTCTTCTCCTCTTCCATTTTTTCCAGGAATGTATACTCTACATATCCGATAATCTGAACCCGGTCAGAATCAAAATGTTCAAAAAACCCCGTCAGCTGAAGTGCCGGCCGGTTGATATCCGGAACTTCCACAAAGCTTTCAGACAGGTCCACATCCGGAGTCAGATTCTTCAGATTCATCTTTTCTACGATCTTTTGCAGTTTCACCTTATTTGCCATCTTTTTCTCCTTCATACACTTTATATTCTTCTCAAACACCTCCTGCAGACAATTCACACATCAGGAAGCAATTGAAATTCACCTGTTGTAATTATAACACACTGAAGAACATTAGTGAAAAAATTTATATACTTCCTGTGCGGATTTTTCATTCATAGAAGGCAGTTCTTTCAATTCCTCTACCGTAGCATTTCTGATCGCCTCTATATTTTCAAAATTCCTCATCAGATCCTTTCTTCTGGCCGGTCCGATTCCGGGAATATCGTCAAGGATCGAATGTACCTGTCCTTTGCTGCGAAGCTGCCTGTGAAAAGTAATTGCAAATCGATGTGCTTCGTCCTGTATCCTTGTGATCAGCCGGAAGCATTCTGAATTTCGATCAATCGGAAGTTCCTGATTCTGATAATATAACCCTCTGGTCCTGTGGTTATCATCCTTCACCATTCCGCACACAGGAATGTTCAGATGCAGCTTATCCAGAACCTGCAGTGCGATGTTAACCTGCCCTTTTCCTCCGTCCATCAGGATCAGATCCGGAAATGAACTGAAGCCTCCTTCTCCTTTTTCCTCTCTCTCCAGAAGCCCATGCTCAAATCTTCTCGTAAGCACTTCTTCCATGCTCGCATAGTCGTCCGGACCCTGTACATTTTTTATCCTGAATTTACGATAATCGTTGCGTTTCGGCCTTCCTTTCTCATATACAACCATGGAACCAACAGAATTAAAACCGCTCGTATTCGAGATGTCGTACGCCTCCATCCTGACGATTCCCTGAAGTCCAAGTATCTTCTCCAGTTCCCTGACTGCCCCGATGGTTCTTCCCTCTTCTCTTTTTAAGCGTTCTTTGTCATTTTTCAGTACCATCTGTGCATTCTTCTGTGCAAGTTCCACCAGCTTTTCTTTTGTCCCTTTCTTAGGCACTTTCAGATGAACACGATGTCCTCTCTTTTTCGTCAGCCACTCTTCCACCAGCTCCTG
Organism: Dorea sp. YH-dor226; assembly: GCF_039832105.1. Taxonomy (NCBI): domain Bacteria; kingdom Bacillati; phylum Bacillota; class Clostridia; order Lachnospirales; family Lachnospiraceae; genus Dorea; species Dorea sp. YH-dor226. The sequence continues at coordinate 48,472 of NZ_JBDOHS010000013.1, forward strand.
ATCTTCAATCTCCTCCGGAAGCATCAGTTCCGCCGGTATATAAGGAGTTCCGGCATAAAACTGTTTCACAAAGCTTGACAGAATCTCCCCTGAAGTGTCTTCTTTCGCAACCTTCAGATAAAAATGATCCCTGCCGATCAGACGTCCTCCCCGGATAAAAAACACCTGTACCACCGCATCTTCCTCTTCCAGTGCAGCGGCAAGAATATCCCTGTCATCTCCAGCTGTATCCGTAATCTTCTGCTTCTGTGCGATCTGCTGCACACTGGACAGCAATTCCCGATATTCAATCGCCTTTTCGAATTCCAGAGCCTCTGACGCTGCCTGCATCTTATCCTCCAGTTCTTTCAGAATCGGATCATAATTTCCATTCAGAAAATGCAGAACCTCCTGTATCGATTCTCTGTATGTTTCTCTGGATATATATCCCTGGCAGGGTGCTTCACACTGATGAATGTGATAATTCAGGCAGGGTCTTTCCTTTCCGATATCCTTTGGAAGATTCCGGTTACAGCTTCTGATGTGGTATAGTTTCCGGATCAGTTCTATCGTATCCTTCACAGCTCCCGCACTCGTGTATGGACCGAAATATTTTGCTTTATCCTTTACCATTCTTCTCGCCATCATCACACGGGGATAAGCTTCCTCCACTGTCACTTTGATAAAAGGATATGTCTTATCATCCATCAGCATCGTATTGTATTTTGGCCGATGTTCTTTGATCAGATTACATTCCAGTACCAGCGCCTCCAGCTCTGAGTCTGTCACAATATACTCAAAGCGGCTGATATGAGTTACCATCTGTTCTATCTTAACACCCTTATTTCGGCTGCTTTGAAAATACTGTCTTACACGGTTCTTCAGACTGATCGCTTTTCCCACATAGATGATCGCGTCCTTCTCATCATGCATGATATATACGCCCGGTTTTCCCGGCAGCTTTTTTAACTCTTCCTGTATATCAAATGTACTGTTCATATGTCTCCCCTCACAGTTTTTCTTTTCCTTCCCGCCTTTTGCAAGAAATCCGGGATAAAAAAGGAGAAGCCGCACTGTTTTTTGTCCGCTTCTCCCTCTCTGTTCTCTGCTATTCTTCTTCCATTTCGGAAGATTCCGGCTCTTTCTCTTCCGGAACCAAAGGTTCCGGCTCAGATGGTATCTCCGGTGATGTCTCTGTCTGCTTCATCACAAAATTATCACCTTCCACCGGATTCATGCCGATTCTTACTTCTTCTTTCTTCGGTGCATCCGGATCAATTCCTTCCACCTTATGAAAGATTTCCATAAACTCTTTTCCGGTTATGGTCTCCTTCTCAATCAGGAAATCTGCGATCTCATCCAGGGATCTTCGATGCTCTGTCAGAAGCCGTTTTGCCTCTTCATACGCCTCCTTCAGCATCTTCATCACTTCCTGATCGATCTCAGAAGCTGTTTCCTGTCCACAATTGCTTACCGGCCTTCCGTCCAGATATCTGTTCTGAATTGATTCCAGTCCGATCAGTCCGAACTTTTCACTCATACCATACTGCGTGATCATGGCCCTTGCAACATTCGTCGCTTTTTCAATATCATTGGATGCGCCTGTGGTAACGGTATCAAACACAACTTCTTCTGCAGCACGACCTGCAAGCAGGCCGACCAGCATAGCTTCCAGCTCTTTCTTTGTGTTCAGGAATTTCTCTTCTTCCGGTGTCTGCATGACATATCCCAGTGCTCCCATCGTACGCGGAACGATCGTAATCTTCTGCACCGGCTCGGAATCTTTCTGAAGAGCACTGACAAGCGCATGCCCCACTTCATGGTAGGATACGATCTTTCTCTCTTCCTGACTCATAATGCGGTCTTTCTTTTCCTTACCTACCAGAACGACCTCGACTGCCTCAAACAGATCTGACTGTGATACCGCATGTCTTCCATGTTTTACGGCATTGATTGCAGCCTCATTGATCATATTGGCAAGATCAGAACCCACAGCTCCGGAAGTTGCAAGTGCAATCTCTTCCAGATTCACAGTCTCATCCATTCTGACATCTTTGGAATGCACTTTTAATACATCCACTCTTCCTTTCAGATCCGGTTTTTCGACAATGATCCGACGGTCAAAACGTCCCGGTCGGAGCAGTGCAGGATCCAGGATCTCCGGACGGTTGGTCGCTGCCAGAAGTACCAGACCTTTATTGCTTTCAAATCCATCCATCTCTGCAAGCAGCTGGTTCAAAGTCTGTTCACGCTCATCATTGCTTCCCAGCTGATTATCACGGCTTTTACCGATTGCATCGATCTCATCGATAAATATAATACAAGGTGCCATCTGCTGTGCCTGTTTGAACAGATCACGCACTCTGGATGCACCAACACCAACATACATTTCTACAAATGCAGATCCACTCAATGAAAAGAATGGTACCTTTGCCTCTCCTGCCACCGCTTTGGCAAGCAGTGTCTTACCTGTTCCCGGAGGACCTACAAGAAGTGCACCCTTGGGCAGCTTCGCTCCGACGCTGGTATATTTTCCGGGATTATGCAGGAAATCAACCACTTCCTGCAGAGATTCCTTCGCTTCATCCTGTCCCGCAACATCTTTGAATGTTACACCAGTCTGCTTCTCCACGTACATCTTGGCATTGCTTTTTCCTATGCCCATCATACCTCCGCCCTTGGCCATCTTTCTTGTCATCCAGACAATCATTCCTACCAGGAACGCAATCGGAAGAAATGTGAAGATCACCTCGGCAATGATACTAGACGTCGTATCCGGTATCTCCTGCTCATACTCAACACCTGCCTCATAGAGACGTTCAGACAGTGTATCATCTCTTACTACTCCGGTATAATATTCCTTTTCCACTCCGCTGTCTTTACTTTTTTTCTCAGTAATCACAATTTTATCATTCTGGATTACTACCTTTTCAACCTCACCTTTGTCTACTTTATCCAGAAACTCATTGTAGGAAATCTCCGTTGCAGAAGTTGTTCCCTGAAACTGAAACAGTGCAAGAACCAGTATGGAAGCAATTACAGTAACTAATAGAATAAACGAGATCCCCTGTTTATTGTTTTTGTTGTCATTATTTTTATTATTCTGGTTGTCCATTTTCATCCTCCTGTACTCCATTTTATTATAAGGACAGCACCTTTAGAAATCAATAAAAACATTATGAAAAGATTGTAAACTTCCTTCTTATTGTAGTATACTTGATGTGAAAATGCTTATACTTCCATATATGCATTTTATGAATATTACGTTGACAAAGCAGAGGGAATGAGACTTATGAAAATTGGATTTGATAACGAAAAATACCTTAAGATGCAGTCTTCTCACATCAGAGAACGCATTGAACAATTTGGCAATAAGTTATATCTGGAATTCGGAGGCAAGCTGTTTGATGATTATCATGCTTCCAGAGTTCTTCCGGGATTTCAGCCCGACAGTAAGCTCAGAATGCTAAAAGAACTGTCCGATCAGGCTGAAATTGTAATCGTAATCAGTGCAGAAGACATCGAAAAAAATAAAATACGCGGAGATCTCGGAATCACCTATGATTCCGATGTTCTTCGCCTCATGAATATCTACCAGGAGCTCGGTCTTTATGTCGGCAGTGTCGTAATCACCAAATACAGCGGTCAGGAAAGTGCCGATCTGTTTAAAAATCGTCTGGAAAAACTGGGAATCACTGTATACCGCCACTATGTAATCCCCGGATATCCTACGAATGTTCCTTATATTGTAAGTGATGACGGATACGGAAAAAACGATTACATCAGGACAACCCGTCCACTGGTCGTCATTACAGCTCCCGGCCCAGGAAGCGGCAAGATGGCTGTATGTCTGTCACAGCTTTATCATGAACACAAGCGGGGGATCAATGCAGGATATGCCAAGTTTGAAACATTCCCGATCTGGAACATTCCGTTAAAGCATCCTGTCAATCTTGCATACGAAGCAGCAACGGCAGATCTGAATGACATCAACATGATTGATCCGTTCCATCTGGAAGCCTATGGAGCAACCACAGTCAACTATAACCGGGATGTTGAGATCTTCCCTGTCCTCAAAGCCATGTTCCAGCGTATCTACGGAGACAGCCCGTATAAGTCGCCAACAGATATGGGCGTTAATATGGCCGGAAACTGTATCTGTGACGACGAAGTATGCCGGGAAGCTTCCCGTCAGGAAATCATACGGAGATATTACGATTCCAGAAGACGTCTTCTGATCGGTGCATGTTCTGAAGAAGAAACTTACAAACTGGAAATGCTGATGAACCAGGCTGACATCACCGTTCATGACCGTCCGGTCGTTGATGCTGCACTTGCATATGCTAAGGAGACTGGCGGACCTGCCGCAGCTCTTCAGCTTCACGACGGAAGGATCATTACCGGAAAGACGTCTGATCTTCTGGGCGCCTGTGCGGCTCTTCTTTTGAACGCTTTAAAGGAATTGGCCGGAATCGATCATACCTGCCATGTCATCTCTCCGGAAGCAATCGAACCGATCCAGAAACTTAAGACCCAGTATCTGGGAAGTAGAAATCCGCGCCTGCACATGGATGAAGTTCTGATTGCCTTGTCTGTCAGCGCCGCTTCCAGCAAGCCTGCACAGCTTGCACTGGAACAGCTTCCCAAATTACAAGGCTGTCAGGCACATACTTCTGTCATGGTAGGCTCTGTAGATATGAAGCAATTCAAAAAACTTTCGATTCAGGCAACTTTTGAAGCCAGATACGAAAAAAACTCTGTATTTTTCGCCGAAAAGGGTGTATAATTCTAAAGTATTTTTTTTAACAACAAATGCTCGAATCAACACATTCAACTTAAGGAGGAAATTATGGCAGTAAAATATGTATTCGTTACAGGCGGTGTCGTATCCGGATTGGGTAAAGGAATCACAGCTGCGTCTCTCGGACGTCTGCTTAAAGCACGTGGTTACACTGTGACCATGCAGAAATTCGATCCTTATATCAACATTGACCCGGGAACCATGAATCCCGTACAGCACGGTGAAGTATTTGTAACCGATGACGGTGCTGAGACAGATCTTGATCTTGGACATTATGAAAGATTTATCGATGAAAGTCTGAGCAAAAATTCAAATGTAACAACCGGTAAGATCTACTGGTCCGTTCTACAGAAGGAACGCCGCGGAGACTTCGGTGGAGGAACCGTTCAGGTAATCCCACACATCACCAATGAAATCAAGTCCCGTTTCTATCGTAATCCTGCTGCCGAGAATACAGAAATTGCCATTATAGAAGTCGGTGGTACGGTAGGTGACATTGAAAGTCAGCCTTTCCTGGAAGCAATTCGTCAGTTCCAGCATGAAAAAGGACGCGAGAATGTAATCCTGATTCATGTCACCCTGATTCCTTACCTGAAAGCTTCTCAGGAGATGAAGACCAAGCCTACCCAGGCAAGTGTAAAAGATCTTCAGGGAATGGGTATCCAGCCGGATATTCTGGTCTGCCGTTCTGAACATCCTCTGAATGTTGGAATTAAAGATAAGATTGCGCTTTTCTGTAATGTGCCATCCAACCATGTACTTCAGAATCTGGATGTGGAATATCTTTATGAAGCACCACTTGCAATGGAAGAAGAAAATCTCGCCGGAGTTGTATGTGAATGTCTCCATCTGGACTGCCCGGAACCGGATTTAAAGGACTGGCAGGAAATGGTAGATTTTCTGAAAAATCCGAATACAGAAGTCACTGTCGCTCTGGTCGGCAAATATATTCAGCTTCATGATGCTTACATCAGCGTTGTAGAGGCATTAAAACACGGCGGTATCTTCAGTCGCGCGACCGTGAATATCAAATGGATCGATTCTGAGACGGTAACTGCCGATAATGTCGATGAGCTTCTTGGAGATGTAAGCGGTATCCTGGTTCCAGGCGGTTTTGGGAATCGCGGAATCGAAGGAAAACTTGAGGCGATCAAGTATGCCCGTACACACAAGATACCGTTCCTTGGTCTCTGTCTCGGTATGCAGCTCGCCATTGTGGAATTCGCAAGAAATGTCATTGGCTTTAATGATGCACACAGTGCAGAACTTGATCCGAATACCACTCATCCGGTCATCCACATCATGCCGGAGCAGATTGGAATTGAAGATATCGGCGGAACTTTAAGATTAGGTGCATATCCATGTGTTCTTGATCAGACTTCAAAGGCATATGCACTGTATAAAAAGGAAAATATCAGCGAACGTCATCGTCACCGCTATGAAGTCAACAATGACTACCGCGATGATCTGACCTCTCACGGAATGAAGCTCTCCGGTCTTTCTCCGGATGGCAGAATCGTAGAAATGATTGAGTTACCGGAACACCCATGGTATATTGCAACACAGGCACATCCGGAACTGAAGTCAAGACCAAACAGACCACATCCGTTATTCAGAGGATTCATAGAAGCTGCTCTGCAATACCAGGACGAACACCGGACTGAGACTTTATAAGAAAAATAACGATTTAAAAGGGATGATTGCAAAATATTTGCAGCCATCCCTTTTTATTATATCCGATCCATCATCTTCTTCACACATTTTAACGCTTCCGCGACAATCTGATGCATATCATAATACCGGTACATTCCCAGTCGTCCTCCAAAGATCACACGAGTTTCCTTTTCAGCCAGTGCCAGGTATTTCTGATATAATGCATTATTCTTTTCATCATTCATTGGATAATAAGGCTCACATCCTCTGCTCCATGCCGCAGGATATTCCCTAGTGATTACCGTCTTTGGATTTACCGTTGTCTCTGTATTGCCATAGCCTCCCTGGCAACCATATTCAAAATGCTTATGTTCAATGATACGCGTATATGGAACCTCATATTCTGTATAATTCACAACCGCATTTCCCTGATAGTTCTCTTCATCCAGCACTTCTGTCTCAAAACGCAGGCTTCGATACTCCAGCTCTCCGTAGCAGTAATCATAGTATTCATCGATCATACCTGTGAACACAATATACTCAGCCTCCTGCTCCAGCTCCTTTCGCTGTGCAAAATAATCTGTCTCCAGACGTACTTCTGCTCCTTCGAGCATCTTTTCTATCATCTGCGTATACCCGCCGATCGGAATTCCCTGATATTTATCATTAAAATAATTATTGTCATAGACAAACCTTACAGGAAGTCTGCGGATGATAAAACTTGGAAGTTCTGTTGCCCGTTTCCCCCACTGCTTTTCAGTATATCCTTTTACCAGTTTTTCATAGATATCTTTTCCAACCAGAGAAAGTGCCTGTTCTTCGAGATTTTTTGGCTCTTCAATTCCTGCTTCACGGATCTGCTGTTCTATGATTGCTTTTGCTTCCGCAGGAGTCTTGATTCCCCACATCTTACTGAACGTGTTCATGTTGAAAGGCAGATTGTATAGTTCATCCTTATATCTGGCAACCGGACTGTTTGTATAGCGGTTAAACTGCGCAAACTGCTGCACATAATCCCACACTTCCTGATCCGATGTATGGAAGATATGGGCGCCATACTCATGCACCTGTATTCCCTCAACTTCTTTCGTATAGATATTTCCTCCCACATGAGATCTTTTATCGATCACCAGAACCTTCTTTCCCCGTCTGACTGCCTCGTGTGCATAGATCGCCCCGAATAATCCGGCTCCTACTATCAGATAATCATATTTCATCTTTATTTTCTCCTTTCATCCGACCACTGTACTTTGCTTCCTTTTTCCGTCTTTTTGACTGTAAGCTGACAGTCGATCTGTTCTTTCAATTCATTTACATGGGAAATGATACCGATCAGTCTGTCACCGCCCGCCAGATCGTTCAATATACGGATCGCCTGCTCTCTCGATGCATCATCCAGTGAGCCAAATCCTTCATCAATGAACATGGTATCCAGACGGATCGCTCCCGCTGTACTCTGAACAATATCAGACAGCCCCAGTGCCATGGAAAGGGATGCCATGAATGACTCTCCGCCGGACAGCGTCTTCACATCCCGCACGGAATCGCTGGCCATATGGTACACATCCAGATCCAGCCCTGCCTGTCCCTGACTTCCAAGGCTCTTTACATCCCTGCATTGAAGAATGAATTCTCCTCCCGTCATCTGTACCAGCCTCCGGTTAGCCGCATGAATGATTTGACGAAAATACTGCCTCTGAACATAAGTTTCAAAGTCCAGTTTTGCACTGCCGCTCAGGCTGCCGTTTGCCGTCCTGCTCAGATTCCCGATCATCTCATACCTTCTTTGCATTTCTCCATTCATCTCAAAGTACTTCTTCAGATGCTCTCTTGCTTCCCGGTTTTTCTGATTGACCGTATAAAGCTGCATATACGCTTCCCGAAGCCCACGGGTCTGTTCCTCCAGCATATCCAGGCTGCTTTTCATGGATTCCAGATCTCTTCTTTGCTTGTCTTTCAGCTGCTCTTCCAGAATCTTTTTCTTCCCGGCGAGTTCTCTTCCCTGTATCTGATATTCCTGGATGTTTCGTTCCACATTCTCCATCTGATCCGATTCCATCCGGCTTGTGCGATACTGCTCTTCATTGGCAAATCCCTGTTCAGACAGCAACTTCGTATATTCGGATTTCCAGTGTTCTTCCGACTCCACACACTGCGTAAGCGTCATTTCTTTGTTGTCCCGTTTTCCCTCTGTCTGTCGAAGATCTTCTGTCATCTGCCGAAGTTTCTGCTCTGCTTTTTCATAAGTTCTTCTTGCTGTATCCAGACATGTCTCCATCTCTTTTACTGCCCGTACGGCCTGTTCCTTCTGCGGATATGGGAGACGTTCATTCCATGCATTCTCCTCAGCTTCCATGACACGGATATTCGTCTGGATCTCTGCGAGATGTTCTTTTTTCTCTCCCCATGCTTCTTTCTGCTGCTCCTCTTCACGGCGCAGGATCTTCTGATCCTGTTCTGCCCGTTTCCAAAGAGCTGCCTCTCGATCTGCCTGCTGAAGCTTTCGCGAAACTGTCTGTATCTCTTTTTTCAGTTCCTCTTCCCGGCGTCCCGGCAGACCATCCGCTTCCGTACTTTCTGCTTCCGATTCCTTCCCACACACCTTCACATACGCCTTTTCATAAGCTTCCTTTTGAGCCTGGTATCTTAGGATAGATTCCCGGAAATCATAAGCGTCAGCATCTCTTACTTTTTCTGCCTGGTTACGCCTTTCTTTTGCCGCTTCTACTTCTTTTTGTGATGGCGCACCCTCTTTCAGGATACATTTCTTCGGGTGATCCGTGGATCCGCAGACCGGACACGGCACTCCCTCCCGAAGCTCCAGTGCAAGGATCCCGGCCTGTTCATCCAGAAATGACTGATAGATTTCCTCATACCTTGCCGCAGCATTCCGATACTCGCAAAGTCCCCGGTCAGCCTTTTCTTTCTTATCCTTACACTCTTTTTCGAGGAGACAAAGCCTTTCTTTCCATCGAATCAGTTCCTTCACTTCCTGTATCAGATCATCCAGCTGCTCTTTCTTAATCTTCAGACGATCCACAAGAAATCTGCTCTCCTGATAGGCTTCCAGATCCTGCTCTGCCTGCTTTCTTTTCTGCTCACATGTTTTCAGCCGTTCTTCCCCCTGGCGGATCAGCTGCAGACACTGTTCTTGCTTCTTCTGTAATTTCCGGATACTCTCATGTACTTTTTCTGCCTTCTCATATCCGGGGAGAATATCTTTTAATCGGATGATACGACCTTTGTATGTTTCATCTGCTGCCCGATATTCCTGCTCCTTTTTCTCCTTCTCTGCCTGAAGCACTCCTATCTCTTTTTTCACCGCTTCCATCCTTGTCTTCAGACTATTCAGTTCTTCTGTAATCTGCTCCTTCTGCTCCCTGCTTCGCAGATACTCTGCCTCAGCTGTCCATACCTTTTCTGCTTTTTTCGCAAGTTCCAGGTATCCTTCCATCTGAAGGAACTCTTCCCGCCTCTGCCTCCACCTCAATTCCTGTTCACAGACGGTCTCATAGGAATCAAACATTGCATTGACAAGCTCCGCTTCCCTGCGCTTTTCCCGCTGGATATCCAGATCGTTCTGAATGGTATCCATCTCTTTTTTTCTCAGCTTTTCAATACTGTCATACTCTTTTATAATTCCTTTCAGTTCTTCCAGTATCTCCTCTTTGACTGGAATATCCTCCTGCAAAAGTAAAGACCACCTGTTTTTTTGCTCTTGTGAACACGCTTCCCATTCTACTCGTTTCATTTCCGTCTTTACTCTGTCCAGATTCTCTTCCAGACTCCGGTATAACTGTCCGGCATTTCTTTTCAGTTCTTCCTGAACCCGATAACAGATGCCGGTCTGAAAGATTCTGGAAAATATCTTTTTCCGCTCTTTTGACTCTGCAAGCAGAAGCTTCAGGAAATCTCCCTGGGCAATCATCGCAATCTGTGTAAACTGCACGGCATCCAGCCCCATGATCTCCACAATCTTCTGATCTGTCTCTCTCTTTTTTCCCCGGTATACGCTGCCATCCGGAAGAAACAGTTCCACCTTGGAAGCTTCTCTTACATATCTTGGGGAACCGTCTGCATATTTTCGTTTTCCAAGACGAAGATATTCCGGATTCCTGCGAATCGTATATTCCTGTCCCTGATATAAAAATGTATAGATGACATACGTATCTGTATCTTCCCGCGCATACTGGCTTCTCATCATATTTCCATCACGGTTGCCTCCGCTGGTTCTGTCATACAGTGCGTATGTAATTGCATCGAAAATTGTCGTTTTTCCGGAGCCGGTATCCCCGGTGATCAGAAAAAGACCATTCTGCATTCTCGAAAAGTCAATCTCTTCTTTTCCGGCATAGGAGCCAAATGCTGACATCACTAATCTAACAGGCTTCAACCTCTACTCTCCTTTCACCTCATCAAAGATCTGTTCCATAACCTTCTTTTCTTCCTCCGACATATCCTTTCCCTGCATTTCACGATAAAAATCCTCAAAAGCAGAAAATGGATCCTTCACTTCAGGCTCTTCTTCTGTCTCCTCGAGCTTTTTCCTTGTTCTCTGGTTATCCACACGGATCTCAAGAACATGTGAATATACCCGTTCCAACTGCTCCCTTGGTTTATAGGGATCTATCTCGTCTGTCAGGGTAATGCTGACATAATCTTCTCTCTCTTCCTCCCTCGCCCCGGCAAGAATCTCTTCCAGTGTTCCCGTCTTTTTTCTGACATCGCGGATCGGATGAAGCGGCAGTTCTTCGATCTGAAGCACATCCTTCTTGGATTTCAGTGTCACCACAGTCAGAGTTTTATGATGTCCACATTCACTGACCGAATACTTAAGGGGCGTCCCACAGTAACGGATCTTCTCACTCCCCACCTTCTGTGCTCCATGAAGATGACCAAGAGCCACATAATCGAATCCCGCTACACCTGCTGTATCTACCTGATCGATTCCCCCGACAGAACAAACTTCCGAATCACAGGTCTTGGGAGCCTCTCCGCCGTCTCCGACATAAAACTGATGAGATACCAGAACATTTCTCCTGGTGTCATAATCGATATTTTCTCTCTCGATGATTCTCTTCACTGCTTCTGAATAACTTTCCGGCGGATTATCTCTGAATACATTTCTCACATAAGACGGCTTCATAAATGGGAGAAGATAGAAATCAACCTCCCCTTCCTCATCTTTCAGGATCACTTTCCGGATTCTCTCTCCTTCCGTCTCCGGTACAGATCCTGCCATGTATATATGATTTTTTTTCAGGATCTCTGAAGCATACTGGAGACGCTCCGCAGAATCATGGTTGCCGCTTATGATCAGAATCGGAATCTTCGGTGTAATTTCTGCCAGTCCGGTCAGAAATCGGTCAAATATCGTCACTGCCTCTGCGGACGGGGTCGATTTGTCATAAATATCTCCGGCAATCACAATGGCATCCGGATGAATCTTCCAGGCATAATCCGTGATCTCCCAAAGGATCGCTTCCTGATCTTCTTTCAGGCTGTACCGGTGCAGCTGTTTTCCGATATGCATATCTGAGAGATGAAAAAACTTCATAAAAAATAATTCCTTCCTACTTTACATCTGAAACCATATTACACTATAATCTTCTTAGCAGTCAACATGCGAATCGCATGTCAGAACCGCTGCAAATAAGCTTGCGAGGTATATTACATGTTACGAGAAATTGATCTTGCTGAAGTATCCGACGGAAGACTCTACAGCAGTAATGATATGGCAAAAACAGATTGTAAAGGATGTATCGGCTGTTCTGACTGCTGTCGCGGTATGGGCGCTTCCATTGTACTGGATCCGCTGGATAGTTTTCGCATATCCGAAGGACTCCATGTCTCTTTTGAACAGCTGTTATCCGACTCTTTTGAACTGGGAGTCGTGGACGGACTTATTCTTCCCCACCTGAAAATGGCCGGTCCTGAAGAAGCCTGCACCTTTTTAACAGACGAAGGCCGGTGCAGCATCCACTCTTTCCGTCCCGGTATCTGCCGTATCTTTCCGCTCGGACGTTTTTATGAAAAGAATTCTTTCCAGTATTTTCTTCAGGTTCACGAATGTCCGAAAACGGATAAGTCCAAGGTAAAGATAAAAAAATGGATCGATACTCCAAACCTGAAAACCTATGAAACCTACATCTCAGACTGGCATTATTTCCTGAAACACATGCAGGATTACATATTAAGCCAAAATTTTGCTGATACATCTGACAGCAACACAGAAGGCGACGGTATTGCAAAGACTCTGAGCATGCATGTGTTAAAACAGTTTTACCTTACTCCTTATCAGTCAGGAGAAGACTTTTATCCGCAGTTCTATGAAAGACTGGAAAAGTCCAGACTGTTCTTTCATATCTGACGATTGTAGATCACACTTCTTTTACATAAAGCAATGGGACTGCCGCTGCAGTCCCATCATTCATTTTCTGGTATACTCTATTCTTTTTCTTCCAGGACAGAGGTACAATGAGGACACCTGGTCGCATCAATTGCAATCTCACTTTTGCAGAACGGACATACCTTTGTCGTCGGCGCTGCCGGTGCTTCTTCCTTCTTAAACTTTTCAGCCATCCGGTTCATCGTCTTCATGATGATAAACACGATCAGAGCCATAATCAGGAAATTAAGGATTGCAGAAATAAATTTCCCGTAATTCAGTGTTGCTTCCCCCAGAAGCTTTATATGAAGCTGGTCAAAATTCATTCCCCCAAACATTCCGAGGATCGGATTGATGATATCCTCCACAAGCGAAGACACAATACTGGTAAACGCTCCGCCTATGATAATGCCGACTGCCATGTCCATGACATTGCCACGGCTGATGAATTCTTTAAATTCACTCATAAATTTTTTCATTCTCAGACTCCTCCTGTCTCATTCGTTTTTCCTATTATAGCACAAAGCATATCTTCCTGCATTGCCTGTTCACAATTTCTTCCTATATATTTTTGATGACCAAATCCAGTTCACAACATATATTAAATGAAAAAGAGGAGTTCGTATTATGTCATTATCAACCCTGACTCCCATCAACGGAACCGTCCAGACCATTACTCCCTTTGAGGGTGACTGCTGCCGTCAGATGATAAGTGTCCGGGATCCAAACGGCATCAGTAATTTTGTCATAAGCCCTGACACCTACATTGCCGGGGAAGCCCGGCTTCGGCCCGGCACAACGGTAACTGCATTCTATGATGCCAGTCTTCCGGTGCCGCTGATCTATCCGCCCCAGTATCAGGCTGTCATTATCAGCCGCAGAAATCCCCGTGAAAGTATATTTGCAGGATATTTTGACGAAACACTGACCGCCGAAGATAATCTCCTGAAACTGAATATCTCATCATCCACAGAAGTTATAACCTCCAACGGACAGCCCTATCTCTGCTCGCCGGAAGGACAGTTTTTGATTGTATATTATACGACAACTACCAGAAGCATTCCTCCGCTGGCCACACCGCGCAAGGTAATCGTTCTCTGCTGACCGGATTGCCGGATTTTCTCAGCGTTTCTTGCAATCCGGCAGATTTCATGGTAGGATAATACCGAAAGATACGAAGATGTATGAACCGTAAGGTTAGTACACCTTCGTATCTTTCTTTTTTATACCAGGAGGATAATATTATGAGACTTGAAAATTATGAAGTTCATCTTCCAAACTATTCCATCGGCGATCACATCTACGACAGAATCGGTCCCGTATGCGAATCTTATGGAAAAACAGTTCTGATCATCGGTGGAAAAAAAAGCGCTGGAAGCCGCATATCATAAAATCAGGAATTACACAGACCAGACCGGTCTTAAAATCATCGGAGCAGAGCTTTACGGAGAAGACTGCACTTACGCCGGCGTAGAGAAACTCCGTGCGCTTCCTGTATATCAGGATGCTGACATGGTATTTCCTACCATTGCATCCAACTGTGCCGCATGTACGTCTGTTTCTATTATGTACAACGAGGACGGAACCTTTTTACATCCACACTTTTTCGTCAGACCTGCCATGCATGCTTTCATTGATACAGATATAATTACAAAAGCGCCGTCTCTGTATATGTGGGCTGGAATCGGTGACACCTACGCCAAGTACTATGAAGCGCTCATTTCATCCCGGGATGAAAGGCTTGAACACTTTACAGCACTGGGAGTTGCCGTAAGTTCCATGTGTCGGGATCCTCTGCTGGAATACGGGCCAAAAGCACTGGCAGACCATAGAAACACTCTCTGCACCTATGACGTAGAACAGGTCGTTCTTGCCATTGTAGTGACCACCGGCATCGCATCCATCTTCCTGACGAAAGACTTCACACCAGACTATAACAGCGGTCTGGCACATGCCATCTTCTACGCACTGACCAGTTATCCTGTCATTGAAGAACAACATCTGCACGGAGAGGTCGTCGGATTCGGCGTTCTTCTGGCTCTTCTCGTAGATGGACAATATGACGAATTTGAAAAAATCTATCAGCTGAACCGCACACCCCGGACGTCCTGCTTCACGGGATATTATCGTTGCTTTCGTCTGCTGTATCGTTGATTTTTCCATCGCACAGTTCGGACTTCTTACACTGATCCAGAAAGCATACAGTACGATTGCATACCTGGCAATTCCGGTGATCCTGATTCCATACATCGTACACATGATCGTAACCCGCCTTGACAGCCGATAAGATAATTT
Source organism: Dorea sp. YH-dor226 (assembly GCF_039832105.1). NCBI lineage: Bacteria > Bacillati > Bacillota > Clostridia > Lachnospirales > Lachnospiraceae > Dorea > Dorea sp. YH-dor226. The sequence continues at coordinate 63,588 of NZ_JBDOHS010000013.1, forward strand.
CCTGAATTTAAAGGGAGTGTCGCAAAAGCAACACTCCCTTGTGGTATCTGAGATCTGATTCTCTGATCACATATTCACATAACTGTTTACAATCACAGATTTGATATTTCATTTTTTGATGGTATATTTTCTGCTCTTTTTCATTCACATACCAGATTTTTAATTTCCTGATGGTAAATCACAAGAATATTTTCATTCATAAATTTGACATTTGATATCTTGATGGTAAATCGCACTGGGATTTTCCATCACAAACTTTTTATCTTGTTTCCTGATGGATTTTGCCTCAATTATTTGCATGTATAAATTCTCTTTGAGAATTTTCGATGGTAATTACGATAACCAACGCTTCACTTGCTCTGATCAAAGCCCCGCTTGCCCTACTTCAATAAAAAACATCTTACTGGATCTCTCCACTGACAATTCCTGCATCTTCCTGATTCTCAATAATTGCCCTGATTCCACATACTAATGCCTCCGCAATCATCTCAGATGACATGCTTGGTGTGCCGTCCGGAAGACTGACCGTCTGTTCCGGCAGATACGGAACATGAACAAACCCACCCCTCATATCAGGATGTTCTCTCTCGATCATATACAGCAGCCGATACATGATATCATTGCATACATACGTACCTGCCGTATACGATACCCGCGCAGGAATCTTCGCATTCTGCATGTATTGCACCATATGCTTCACCGGCACAGTTGCAAAATAAGCCGTTTCCCCATCTTCTTTAATCGGCGTATCCAGCGGCTGATTTCCTTCGTTATCCGGTATCCTGGCTTCCATCAGATTGATTGCCACCTTTTCTACTGTGATTCCGGATCTTCCGCCTGCCTGCCCTACACAGAGTACAACATCCGGCTTATGTTCTTCCACAGCAGCCCTCATCACCGCTTCGTCTTTTCCAAACACAGTCGGAATCTCAATTTTAATGATATCAGCTCCATACACCTGATCCGGAAGATGTCTGACCGCCTCGTATGCAGGATTGATCGTTGCTCCCCCAAACGGGTCAAATCCTGTTACTAATATTTTCATCTCTTTCACCGACTCCTTTCTTACTCTTAATACAACTGGGGTTCCGGAACAATCACTCGTCCCCGTTCCATAATTTTTCGATTATCCGTATATATATCAGGTTCCAGCATCACAAGATCGAAATGTCCGCTTGCTTCATATGCCCCTCCAAGCGCCAGATTTCTTCCAAAACCGATGTGATACGTTCCATATGCCGATTCATCTTCTATATAGCAATTTCCGATGCATTTCGCATAAGAGTTAAGCCCGATACCAAATTCACCGGCAGTATACATACGTTCGTCTTCAAAGCTTTCAAGATACTCTCTCAGGCGTTTCCCATCCTCTGTCTGTTCAATGAACACAATCTTTCCATTTTGGATTTCAATCCGAAATGGTTTCCTGACTGCTCCGATATATCCGAGTGATCCATCCAGATACACGACTCCCTCTGTCTGATCTTCTTCTATGGGAACATATAATTCAATACTGGCCGAGGAAAATCCTTTTCCATCTCTGACATCTCCGTTGAAAAAGCCTGCATTTCTTCCCTTTTTCCGAAAGCTGATATCTGTCCCTCTTTTTGTTGTCACATGCAGGAAGGTTGCTGAGTCTACATATTTTTTTATTACATTTGCCATCAACTTGCTTTTCTTTGTATCCATTTGCAAAAATGAATAACCAAGCATGGATCGCCCGTCATTCGTTGACAGCGGAAGTGACAGATATTTTTTCCCTTCTGAGATCGCCCTCCGCACCGCTCTGGTAGTAACCAGGGAGTAGTCGGTTGCCCCAATGATGACATCATAGTCATCAAATATTCTTTCATTCTTATCAAAGAATACACCAACCTTTTTCCCTCTTTCCTCCACGACCATCAGATCTACCTGCAGAGAATATTCCATACAGGCGTTTTTCAGAATCTGCACTTCTGCAAGATGTATCTCGCTGCTTACAATCAGAACCTTTTGTCTCATTTTTAAATGGAGCCAATTCTGTGCAATGATATTGGCTCCACGGACAATCTCCTGGTTCTGGACAGAATCAATTTGTTCCATATGACTCTTTCCTTTTATATTACTATTTCATGATTATCATGTAACAGATCTGGAAAATCAAAAGAATAATTGCCGGAACGACCTGATTTTTAATAACTCCGAATCGATCCTTCATATCCAGAAGTGCAACCGGAACGATGTTAAAGTTCGCTGCCATCGGTGTACAGAGCGTTCCACAGTAACCACAGGTCAGTGCCAGCATTCCGATTATGGTAGGATCCGCACCGTAAGCAAGTACGAACGGAGCACCGATTCCAACCGTCATAACGGTGATCGCAGCAAATGCATTTCCCATAACCATCGTAAACAATGCCATACCGATTGCAAATACGATAATACCAACATTGACATTGCCTTCCGGAATGATATTTCCAACGATTCCTGCCACCACATCTCCGACTCCTGCCGCTGTAAAGATTGCCCCCAGACTTGCAAGCAGCATAGGCAGCATGGAAAGAGGTCCTACGGTAGAGATCAGTCTTTCCGAGTCATTTAAAAATGTAGATGGTTTATTTTCTTTGTTAAACAGCATCAGCAGAATCATAGAAACAAAAATACCTGCTCCGATTCCTACCATTGCTCCGAGAGTCGGAAGGAATAAAGCAAAACAGATGGCTCCGATACCGATAGAAAGTGCCGGTACAAATACCTTCATTCCTACTTTACTGTATGTGTCCGCAACCTTCTCTTCTGTCGGTGCATTGGATTTTCCAATTTTTACCTTACCCATGATTGCCGGTACACACATGATCAGAATCAGAACGCCGTCCAAAACTGCCGGTATCCAGCGTCCAAACGCCAGTACAACACCCAGTACGCACCAGAAGACACCAGTACCAATGCGTGAAGGATTCTCTTCATCTCTTATGTTTTTGATTCCTGTATAGATGGTTAATAAACCGATGATGATATAAATGATTTCCAGTAATTTCTGTCCAAGTGTAAAGTCTGCGCTGGTAAAAAATGACATATCTGTGTCCCCCCTCCTGCTTATTTATCCTTTTTGTAGTACTTTTTACAAAGAGCTTTATCCTTGATTACATAATATACAATCGCAACAATCGCAGCAAAGATACCTACCGGGACCTCCACTTTCGCAAGATCCGCAAGCTCCACATGATATCCCAGCGGCTCTAAGGTAGACTGTACCAGCAATCCACCGGCACCACCGATAAACAATACCTGACAGAAGAACCACGCAATATTTTCCATACCGGAAGCCATACCTTTTAACTCTTCCACATGCTCTTCGTTCGGCACATCGCCTTTCGCTTCAATCGCACCGGTTGCCATCGGCATAATGATTGGACGTACGAATCCTGCAACACCGCCAAATCCTACATTAAAAGCAGCAAATACGGATCTCATGACTCCATATGCTCCGATTACAACTCCCGGTGATGCATTTTTTACTTTTCCGATCAGTGCTGCAGCAGCATTTTTCAATCCGTTTCTCTCCAGTGTTCCTGTTACAAGCATTACAAGAATGAAGATTGCCATACTTCTGTTTGCCACAAAGCTTGAACCAAGGGTCTCACACAGTCCTACCGGCCCCAGGCCGCCAACTAAAGCTGTTACCACAGCCGCAACAACAATGATCAGGATGGAATCCAGTTTCAATGCAAAACCTAAAATTACAATCAAGATTCCGATGAGTTTTAAATATTCCATTTTTCTCCTCCTTTGAAATATGTTTTATTTTCTATCGAGCAATAACCGGACGCTTTCTCGTCATAGTCACTTTAACGTCATCGCTCGTATAGTTCCATTCTTTCTCATAGACATAAGAACAGTTTATGATCATGTCGATGATTGCCAAATCATGTACCAGATGTGATCTGGCACATTCATATAAGTAATCACCCTGTGCCGTCTCATCTGCAACCTCGCTGACAAAATCCACACTCAGAATCCATGGATATTTTATGGATGGATATCGATGTTCCGGATTATACGGACTTGGAATCCAGTAATTGATCATATTCTTGTAATAGTTTGCCGGGAACAGTTTTGGCATCCATGCATGTGCATATTTTTCAAACTGTCTCGCCCATGAAAGATTTACCTTTGTAATTGCTTCGTCCTTAAGAAATGCATCCGCAATCGCATCCTCCATTTTTTTATTCAACGTAATATTGCTCTGATATCTTTCCTCCTGAATATGAAAGAAATATCCGTAGATCAGAGATCTCGGAAGCCAGAATCCCCGATAGGAAGGAGACGTATATCCGGAAAACTGCTGTTCCCACTCATGACTTGGAACGCCATGATTATCGATCAGGAAATCCGGAAGGTGTCTCATAAACAGCCGTTTTAATCCCTTTGCTTCTTTATGAATTGTCTCATCCACAAAATGCTCATAATAGAATTCTTTTCCAATCGCATTAAACCTTGCAACATGTAATTTCCATGTTGGATTGTCTTTCTGCAGTTCATAATGAATTGCAGCTCCATCCACATTTTCCATCGGAACCAGAATAAGATTCATATTATCCGCAACATTTTCATATTTTTTATCCGTTAGGAGTGTCTTAAGCAACATAAACGCTTCATTCGTACCTGACACCTCATTGGCATGATGCCTTGTGTTGATGATTTCTGTCGGATGATTGGTAATGCGTTTGACTCTGGAAATATATCCTTCCAGATGAGGTTTTAACTCCACAGCGTATAAGCTTCGTCCCATATAGGAATGCGTAGTCTGATATACGTTAATTCCAGGAACTCTTTTCAGTTGATTCAAAAGCTCTACACACTGCTCATATCCGATCAGTGTATGTTCCAATATATCGATATCTTCAACCCGAATTGTCTTTTCTTCCTCTTTTACCGGAGCAATACCCACAGAATACGTATGCGTATCCGTCTCAAACCGAAGTACATCAATTCCATACAGACGTCCGGACAGTTCCAGCACCCCTGCCTCCATCAGTTTTGCATAAGCTGCCACCAACGCTTCATCGACATTGCCGACATGTAAAGTAACAATCGTTTTATGTTCTTTTACTTCCAGCCGTTTCATCCAGATATCCACATCCCATTTCTTTACAGCAGATGTGATTACTTTATCGCCGCACACGATGGTTGGACATTTTTTCTTTGATGAATAAAGCGAAACTTTAAAATATGGCTTTCCTTCTCCTTTTTTTACAACCGGGAGAATGAGTCCCGGTGCATCCGTTATCTTTCCACATTTTTCTATACCATAGTTTTTAAAATAGTCCGTCCCTGCAAAATACAGATCTTCATGCAGACCATCCAGAGTCGAGAATAAATCTTCTCTTGAATTCAGAATCTCATTCGGTTCGCTGGCCACAATATCGAGCTGAAGCTTTGAAAAGAATGGCTGCGCTTCCACCATGTCTTCTCCTTCCGTAATCCGGTCGGTATATGCACGCACCTCAGGCAGCACTTCTGTCTGATAAATCTCCCATATTTTTTCCACATCCGACCAGATCCGTTCATTCAGAACTGCGTCTCCATTCTTCCAGACTCTTAAAAAGCCGGTAGCAGGATGCACCTTTCCCAGCTGCGGGAAATCATCCAGATATGCTCTTTCACTGTTTGCCGCAAGATAGCTGTCTTCATAGACCACGGTGTGTTCCGCGTCCAGTGCTCTGACCAGATATGTCAGATCCTCCGTTCCTTCATAGACCTGAAATACAACATGATCTTTCTCAACTCCGACTGTCTCCACAATCGTATCCTCTATCGGATAAAGTTCCTGAAGATAACGGATCGGAAGATCATACCAGTGATTCAGATCATCTTTTACATTGTTGTATTTGGGTGTGGCGCCATCTTCATCCAGCCACTCTGTCTGTCCTTCCGGCAAAAATGGTTTGAAAAAGATCTCTACACGGTCCACATTCTCTTTTGACGTCAGGATCGGATTCACCTTTTCATCGATCCAGGAATATCCCTGCTTATAGGAACAGATAACATCCACTTCTGACACTGCACCTTTTTTCAAAACGTTTTCCCGTATCTCATCTTCAAGTTCTGCTCTTACTTTTTTGTCCTCGCTGACTGCAGCAAAGATTCTGATCCGATCACCCGCTTCTATCTTCGGATAGACCTCTTTTTCCAGAATCTCTCTGAGTTCATCCACTTCCCAGGCAATGTCATATTCCTTTTCATAGATCAGTTCATCATCTTTGTATCCTGCAAATGTAGTATCCGGGAAACAGCTTTCAACCGCATCTCTTCGGCTGTTCAGCGTTGCATCCACATAGGCTGCTGCCCCTTCTTTCTTCCCCGCCGCCTCCAGATAAGCAAGTTGTCCGTCCAGTGTCTGCATCGCAAACCCTTCGGCGATTTCCTCCAGTCGGTCTACCCAGGTATCAAACGCTCCCTGAAGCGGAAATGTCTCGCACAACATTCCAATTCCCGACTCCAGCGCTTCTCCGTTTCCTGCTATATACACCTTCACTCCGTTCTGCGTGTCTTCGTAGGATACCGAAAACTCCTCTCCGTCAACAAATATAATTTCATTCCCGGGCAGCGAACATTCTCTTAAAAGAATATCCTCATATCCGGTCGTCTCCATTCCCAGACGGAACGCCACATTAACCGCTGCCGCAAATTGAGCATCCGACGCACCTTCCCGCAAAACCAGATGAACATCCATCCGATCCGGCAGTTCATCCAGATTGTCATCCTTCAGAAACGATCCTTTGGAAAAGATACATTCCAGTCCCTTCCTCTTTCTCCGATCCTGCTCCGGTATCGGAAGAGGAGAATCTGAAGAAGCCACATATCCTTCCGGAATCATACTCGCTTCCCTCTCAGGGATGGGCTGTAATTCAGTCATGTCCGTAATTGCATCCGGAACCGGAAGCCCCTCCCCCCATGTTGTGACCGGAAACACAGCTGCTTCACACAAAAATCCCAGAGCTCTTGCATATTCAATCGCGGCTTTTTTATATTGAAAGTCTCTGTCTTTTGTCAAAGCAATCTTGTCATTGAATTGATACTTCAAACTTCTCTCTCCTCTCCATATATTTTTATCATCTGTTTTATCTTAAAACATAACCTTTATCGCACTATATCCCGTACATGATTTTGTACTACAGTACCGTACCATGTACTGTACTATATTCCTAATTATATCTGCACAAGTTCATCTTGTCAACCAATTAACGATATGATAAAGTAAAATACAGAAAGAAGAGGTGCTACTACAATGGATACACAAAAAAAGAACGCAAAAGATAAAATAATCGAAGTTGCATGGAAATTATTTCTTGAAAAAGGATACGAAGAGACAACTTTAAATGATATTCTCAAAGAATCAGAAACTTCACGCAGTGGTTTTTATCATCACTTCCACGCAAAAGAAGATCTGCTTTTCCGAATGGCATCATTCTTTGATTCCAACTACTCAGACTGGCTGGAGACCATCGATGCTGACCTGAGTGCTGCCGACAAATTACTGGCATTTGATAAGTATACTTCAAGATTACTCGAAGATTCTCCCTACCGCATTTTTTTGCCACAATTATACGGATATGAGGTTATGAGTTCCAGTGAACGCTTTATTCTCAGCGAAAATCGTCCATACTACCAGGTTGTATTATCTCTGTTCCAGGAGGGTCAGAAAGACGGAACCATATCATCCGAACGTTCCGCCAATGATTACACACACACCTATGCACGAATTCAGCGTGGAGTTGTCTATTGCTGGCTGCTGGAACGCTGCTCGTATTCGCTGGCAGATGAATCACAGAATATGATTCGATTATTTATTGATTCTCTCAAAATCACCCAATAAAACCAAAGACAGCCGTTGCCTGTATTCCTTCATTTTCAGGATCACTGACAACGGCTGTCTTTGATTTTATTGCTTTTTATAAATATGATAAAACTCTTCTATCTGTTTATCCAGCATCCGCAAGGCCTCTTCCACATCACTTTCTTCCTGATATTTGCTGAGCAGAAAGTAGATGGGCGCATAAAAGTTTACCGCAACCACTTCCGGGTCTGCCTCCCGGAATGCGCCCTGACGGATCATCTCCGCAAAAAGTTCTGTCTGATACTTGATACTCTGTTCAAAAAAGATACTTCTGTATATATTATAGATTTCCCGGTTCTGATATTGTTCCATCTGAGACAGACGCCAGAAGCGGGACATAAATTCATCTTTCAGATAAAACAGAAAAGCCTTGCGGCTGATTTCCTGTAATTCCTGTAAGGAAAGATCTTTGTATGCTGTCATCACAGAGTCCTCGTCAATATCCTGCGGAATCCCAAGCGTACCTGACAATTCTTCCATGCGGCCTTTCATCTGATCCACGATTGCATCCAGAATCTCCTGTTTGCTTTTAAAATGTTTATAGATAGAGCTGTCCTTGATCCCCACTGCATCTGCGATATTTTTCACAGTGGTTCCCTTAAATCCCTGTACGGAGAACAGAGTCAATGCTTCATCCACGATTCTTTCTTTGGTATTCATCCCTTAATCATCTCCCAGCAAACGTCTTACTTCATTTTCCTGTTCAAACAGCACGCAGCCTCCGATATGCTCCCGTTCCAGATGCCCCTCTTCCCGGAGCCTTACAAATAACGGAGAATTCAGTGCCTCTTTCAAAGACATCGTTTTCAGGCTGGTATCGGAATACGGAGAAAACGGACATGGCTCTGCTCCACCGGCTGCATTAATGTGAAAGAAGCCTCTTCCTGCCGCCAGACATCCGCCTGAGCTCTTTTCATCTCCCGGGAATGATACAAATACCATATCTTCCCGTTCCGTTCTGATCTGATCCAGCCTCTGATTCATTCTGTCTCTGTCTGCATCTTCCAAAGCCAGGTTCCGGGTGTTGCCATTTACAGGTACATATTCTACATATACCACACCTTTGCACCCCTTATCTGATAACTTATGCAGAAACGAATCCGACAACGCTTCTTCCATATTGTCCTTATGTACTGTCACAGATGCCGCATACAGAATGCCTTCTTTTTTGCATCTTTCCATATGATGCACCAGCATCTGATATGTCCCGGCTCCACGTCTTGTATCCGTTGTCTGTTCATCCCCTTCGATACTGAATACCGGTATCAGATTCCGGTTCTTCTCAAAGATCATAAAAATCGAATCTTTCATCAATGTTCCGTTCGTAAAAACCGGGAACAGAATCTTTTTCTGCTTTCCGGCTGCCTCCAGGACTTCCGGACGAATCGTCGGTTCTCCGCCTGCGAGCAGGACAAAACCAATTCCAAGCTCCGCCGCTTCATCAAAGATCCGCTTCCACTCCTCTGCCCGCAGGCTTCCGTTCTCGCAGGTTCCCCGATCATGACAGCTGTGATTCGCCCTTGCGTAACAGCCTTTACAATGCAGATTACACTGATTCGTGATACTTGCGATCAGAAACGGCGGAATGTGTGTTCCTTCCTCTTCCTGTGTCCTTCGAATCTCCCTCGCCCGCCTGCTGTCCTTTGCATACTGCATCATAAAGATACTTTCCTTTGGATTCTGCAGCGAGGCCTTCAGAATCCCCTTTATAATTCGATCCACACCGTGACTTAGATATTCTTCAAGATTCCATTCTGACATATTTTATCTCCCTTCATTATTCTCCTTCCAAAGCAGAAAAAGCTAGTGCTTACTAGCTTTATTATAAGGCTAGTAAGCACTAGCTGTCAATATTGAATTTTATACAGAAGAGAAACATCAATCCTTTCAGCATTTTCCTGCCCAACAGTTTAACAAGACTTTACACTTTAATAATTCTCATTTTCTCAATATCTACAATGCAATGTCTTCTACCGATATTCCTAAAGAAGACAGTTTCGCTGTCACAACTTTAATCTGGTAATCTAGTTCTGAATTTTCATAACCACCATTTGCTTTTTTTATCCTTTGTAAATCTGTATATTTATCAATGGTAATCGAAATCAGTTCTTCTCTTGTCATCTCATCGCTCATCCTTTCATACCCCTTTCTAATGTTTTATATTTACATTATAGGGTTTTGCTAAAAAGTGTAAAGCCTTATTAAACTTTCTTTCAAAAAAATAGTGCAGGTAATATTCCTATCACCCACACTATTTTCCCTATATTATTTCTGAACAATATTAATGATCTTCTTCGGAACATAGATCTCTTTTACGATCGTTCCTGTCAACTTATCTGCAATTGCTTCTTTTCCCGCTGCAATCGCATCTTCTTTGGAGATATCTGCTGAGATGGAGATGACTGCTTTGGTCTTACCATTGATCTGTACCGGCACCTCAATCTCATCATCCTTCATAGCCTCTTCATCATAGGTCGGCCATCCGGCTGTGAATACACTGCCCTCATGTCCCAACTGTTCCCAGATCTCCTCTGCAATATGCGGAGCAAATGGAGACAAAAGCACTGCCATGGTAGAAAGGGTTTCTTTATCGATACCTCCTTCTTTCTTGGCGATCTCAATCAGCTTATTGTTGTGCTCCATGAATCCGGAGATTGCTGTATTCAGGCTGAAGCTTTCCAGACGTTTGGTGATATCGCACACCAGTCTGTGACGCTCTTTGATCATCTCTTTAGTCGGCTGAACGTCTGCATCCTTGCTGTCCATCACCAGATTCCATACACGTTTCAGGAAGCGGTTTACACCGTCGATTCCACGGTCATCCCACTCTGCATCCAGTTCCGGCGGTCCCACGAACAGCTCATACATTCTCAGGGAATCACAGCCGTAATCTCTTACCAGATCATCCGGAGATACGACATTTCCCTTGGATTTACTCATCTTGATACCGTTCTTACCGGTGATCATTCCCTGATTGAACAGTTTCTGGAACGGCTCATCAAAGTCTACCACACCGATATCATATAAGAACTTCGTATAGAAACGGGAATACAGAAGGTGAAGTACGGCATGTTCTACACCACCGATATACATATCTACCGGAAGCATCTCGTCTGCTTTTTCTCTGGATACCAGTTCTTTATCATTGTGATTATCTACATAACGAAGGAAATACCAGGAAGATCCTGCCCACTGCGGCATCGTATTGGTCTCTCGTTTTGCCGGTTTTCCACATACAGGACAAGTACAGTTTACCCATTCTTCAATACCTGCAAGTGGTGATTCACCGGTTCCTGTCGGCTCATAGGATTCTACCTCCGGCAGACGAAGCGGTAATTCTTCCTCCGGCACCGGTACACATCCACAATCCGGACAGTGTACGATCGGGATCGGCTCGCCCCAGTAACGCTGACGGGAGAATACCCAGTCACGCAGCTTGTAGTTCACTGTTGCACGTCCGATACCACGCTCCTCGATAATGTGTGGTGCCTCCTTCTTAAGAACAGCAGACTCCATACCATTCCACTCGCCGGAATTGATCATGGTTCCGGAAGCTTCTGTATATGCTTCTGTCATATTTTCAATTTCTTTACCGTCTTTTGCGATAACCTGAATGATCGGAATACCAAACTTGGTTGCGAACTCAAAGTCACGGTCATCATGTGCAGGTACACACATGATTGCCCCTGTACCATAATCAGCAAGTACATAATCAGACAGCCAGATTGGTGTCTTTTCTCCATTTAACGGGTTGATCGCATAGCTTCCGGTAAATACACCTGTCTTTTCCTTATCCTGCATACGATCGACATTAGACTTCATGGAAGCTTCAAAAATATACTTTTCTACAGCATCTCTTGTCTCATCTGTTGCAAGGCTCTTCGCAAGTTCGTGCTCCGGTGCAAGAACCATAAATGTCGCACCATACAGTGTATCCGGTCTTGTGGTATAGACCGTAATCTTCTCTTCTCTGCCTTCTACCGGGAAATCAACCTCTGCACCGTAGGATTTTCCGATCCAGTCAGCCTGCATCTTTTTCACCTTTTCCGGCCAGTCCAGTTTATCCAGATCGTTTAAAAGTCTGTCCGCATATTTGGTAATGCGAAGCATCCACTGACGAAGATTCTTCTTGGTTACCTCTGTACCACAGCGTTCACATTTTCCATTTACGACCTCTTCATTTGCAAGACCTGTCTTACAGGACGGACACCAGTTGATCGGGAATTCCTTCTCATAAGCAAGACCTTCCTTGAACATCTTTACAAAGATCCACTGTGTCCATTTATAGAATTCCGGATCTGTCGTATTCACTTCTCTGTCCCAGTCATACAGCGCAGCGATCTCATTGATCTGACGTTTGATATTCTTAATATTCTCTTCTGTAGAGATTGCCGGATGCACACCCATCTTAATCGCATAGTTTTCTGCCGGAAGGCCAAATGCATCCCATCCCATTGGATGGATAATATAATATCCCTGCTGCAGTTTATAACGGCTCCATACATCAGAGATTACATATCCTCTCCAATGTCCTACGTGAAGACCATTTCCTGACGGATATGGAAACATATCCAGACAGTAATACTTCTGTTTCTTATTGCCATTCTCATCATATTGAACGTTTACCGGGTTTTCTTCCCATTTTTCACGCCATTTTTTTTCGATTGCCTTATGATTATAAGGTACTTTTGACATTTTTCTGTTCCTCCTGTTTTTTCTTCCTGGTATGTTCACACGTAACAAAAGCCTTTTCATCTCTTAAGAGACGAAAAGGCTGAATTTCCGTGGTACCACTCTTCTTCACTGACGGTTTCCGTCCAGTGCACTCATCTTCTTCTGTAACGGGAAGGGCCCGCTTCTGCCTACGCTCTCATTCAGCAGAAGAACTCAGAGGCGAGTTGGGAGATTACGCTTGCTGCCTTGCACCATCCGGCAGTTCTCTGAAAACGATAGGCTCTTAATACTCCTCTTCAACGTTTCTCATTTATATATTTGCCTATATATTATAAGAAGAATGTTAAAATAAGTCAACCCCCAACCACAACTATCTTGCATTATTTTCCAAAGACTGAAGTGAAAAGTTTATTTCCACTTTGAAGGAGGGAAAGTGGATTTTAGTCTTACATCTATTTCCACTTCCACAAATGCAGCATTTAGTCTTACACTTTTCCTGTTAGACAGTCGCCGGA
>NZ_JBDOHS010000014.1:0-66696 GCF_039832105.1 Dorea sp. YH-dor226
AATAGAATGAGAGTTTTCCCTTAATCGCGCCGTCTTCTGTCTTTATGGCAATGAACATCATTCTTTGGTTCTTGCTGACTTCCGACGGCTGGCTGCGAAAAAAGCACTTGCTTCCTCGAGAAATTCATTTTCCTCTTTCAGACGCCGGATTTCTTTATCCTGATCCTTAACACGTTTGCGGAGCATAGCAAGTTCCTCAGCGAGGCTCATTGCACTTTCTGGAGTATGTACACCGTCGCCAATATCCAATGTGCCGGCTCTAACTGCTTTCAGCCATGTATGGATGGTTCCTTCTGGAATACCTAATTCTTTGGCTGCCTTAGCACCGCCGATTTCTCTGGCAAGTTTGACAGCCTGGACCTTATATTCGTGGTCGTATTTTCGTTGAGTACGTGACATTGAGAGTTCCTCCTTATTCTCTTTATTATACATGAATTCTTTGAGAATAAGGTGTCAACTTTATTTATACAACATCAGATGATTCAATGCGGTAAGAAGGTGGCTTTCTAATTTTTCTACAGATATTTGTTCGAGATAATATTTATTTCCTGTAAACACCGATCCGTCTTTATATAAAGTCAAGGGGTAACTGTTGTCAAAAAAAGATAAAGTTATATGCTCTTGCACACCATATGCCGCTTCTTGAACAAGACGATAAAATTCCTGTGCTTCGGCAAAGCACTCCACTCGTGCCTTATTTTGCCTTTTCTCATTTACTATGGAACTGAAAAGACCACTTTTTACCTCATAATGTTTGCCAATTGCACATTCAAAATCGGTATGATGTATGCTTCCGTCTGCCCAGCGAAACTTTCCTGAACAATTGAGTCTGCTGACCATCTTATGTTTAGTATTAGTAATAACGTATCTATCCACTTCATCTATTGTCGGTATTTGGAGTGTTTGCCACTTATCGTCGCCAATCAGCGGAATCGCTTCCTCAAATAATAACTTCTTTGCTAAATCAACGTACTCGTTTGAAAACTGAAATGGCAAAGACTTCTCATAATATTCAGCTTTTTTGTTTAACGCTATTGTGAAATCAGAGCTTCCATATTTTAACGATTCAACCAAATACGGAGTTTTGTTGAATACGTCAGTGTAATGATCATCCTTTTTCTTATGCTCACGCATATTAATCTGTGCCTGATTGTATCGTTCGGTCAAGCTACTCATTTTTTACGTCCTCCTTATCATTTTATCAAAACACTTTTTATAAAACGGATTTCCCACATTCGCAGCAGAATTTATTGCCCGGGGTGAGCTTTGTACCACATCGAGTACAGAAATTATGTATGGTCTGCTCCTGCGGCTTTGATTTAACCACGATGATGGAACAATGATAACTGAGGGAAACGGCTCTCCATCGCAAAGTCGATATCGCTCTGTTGCGTAAATGTGAAATGTCTCGCCACATTTTACCGTGTAGAGTTTTCCCATTCTCTTATCTTTTCTACTTTTGTATCGTCATGCGATAGAATTCTTGACACATTCTAGCAATCATCACTGTTTTTTTTATTATATCTCAAAGTCGGATGACCAGCAAGACTTTGTATGAAAAAGATCTGCATCGGGCGTTTTTGATGGCTTGGAACGCCGTCTTGGAGAACCGAGAGGATTTCCTTCCGATATGGGAGGAACAGGCTCATGGAGATAATGCGCTGGCGGCTTTGCGGGCAAGGCAATTCATGGAGCTGGCTGCGGACACCACGCCGCAGAATGAATTGCAGCTTTCCTTGGTCAGCAAGACGCTGGAATATTGTACAGTGGAGCCGGAAGGCGTTATTACCTTCCACCTTCTGGACGGTTCGGAGCTTGGAATAGAGATTGAAAAGTAAAAAGAATGCCAGCGTCAATGTGAAAAACAGTCGCTGGCTTTCTTTTTTTGTGTTTGCGCGCCATGGGCGCGCTCTAGCGGGTGCAAGTCCCGAACATGCCCGGGTAGTGGGAAATGTATAGCCGAACAGCAAGGGTGTCCATCGTGAGGTGGAATCTGAAGGAAGCTGTAAGCAAATCTCTGGTCCGACGGACAGAAATCGCATATAAGGCTAGGCTGCGAGAGATAAGTTGGCACAAAGCAACGAAGTCTAATAACTACCACATTTGTAGTAGCAGAGTAGATGCGGCGGATATATGGAGAGAAAGAGCGTGCACCTTAAGCGTGGAGATCTCACAGAGGTTCCATTAGCCTAGTAACAACGAACTGTGAGAAGTCAGCCGAGCCCATAGTAGTGAAGAAGTTTCTGTAATGGAAATGGAGCGAAGGGGTGAACAATCAATAAGTTTGAGTATGTCTCGAATTGCAGAAATGACAACATCTGGCGTATCCAATTGGGATAAAGGTGGTCAAATCAAGCGAGACGGAAAGGAAAGAACGCATGGACACAAGTAATCTAATGGAGCAGATACTATCTAGCGATAACCTCAATGGAGCATATCTGCAAGTCGTACGAAATAAAGGTGTGATATTGTCAATACCGGACTTTTCATAATATAATTCTCATCTTCAAGCCAAGCGAAAAAGCTGGACAAAATGCGACGAATATTATCTATATTACTCTTGCTGCACTGAGATTTCTGCTGGTACTCTGATAAATAATTACGTAAAGCATCCGTAGTCATGTGTGTCACATGACTATCCACTTGGGAAAACATCTTTTGCAATGAAGTTTCATAATAGCGCAGAGTTTTTTCACTACAGCCCTCCACACGCTTTGCGGAAAGAAACATTGTTAAAAGTTCTTCGTTTGTTTCTGTATTCCGTTGCACTGCACCTTCTGGTTTTTCAATAACTTCAACTGACCATAAACAATGCTGTAATGTTTCTAAAAGATGTTCCAACTGTGCATTGTCTAAATATGGCAGCATCTGACGAATAATTTCTGAAATAATTTGTTCTTTCATGTTGGTATACCTCCAAAATTCATACTATACCAACATCCTACCCCACTTATTTTTAGCCAAAATATTCCTGCATAAGAGATTTTTTCAAAGTTTCCAGTTCTTGAAGCCCCTGCTGTACTGCCAATTTTGATTTGTCGGTCTGTTCGACAAAGGTAATGTATTGTTTTTGCAGTGGTAGCGGCGGTATTAAATAGTGCATTTGCATAAATGGCTTTTGGGTAATCTTTTTCAAATCTCCCGCATCTTGATATCGTGTGAAATCAATATGCTCCATCAAGGCACATAGATATCGGATATCACACTCTTGGCTATTTATGTTGCTAATATACATCGCATTATCAGTCACCCAAAGTGGGGCTTTGACCAAATGAACGTTGCCGCTCTGAAAACCTACACGTCCAACAATGATAGTGTCATAATCGCAAAGAACTTCATCTGTGTACCATGAAATTCCATTGCCACCATAAGCGGGAACGCCCGTATCAAACCTCTTGTTGTTTGGCAATGTTTTGCCATTTGACAGTTTGAATAATGCCTCGCCTGAAACCGTTGGTAGGCATTTTTCATTCTTTAATGGATCCCCAAACAATTCGACAAATTATTTCGTGAACAATCGGCGTCAGGGCAGAGGAAAAAGCAGACTACACTTTTCATGTATCTGCCCATTCCTCTGGACTGCACACCGATTTTTACCAATTGAACCAAATCGCGTCCGGTTAGCCAAGACGCTATGGAATTTCAATCTGTTTTCTCTTCCCTGATTTTATCAAAAATAATCGATTTTGAAAATCTGTAAATTCTCTTACTGACACTTTTGTGGATTGATGACACGACAAATAGACCTTCCTGGTCAGAAGGCTTTCCAATCATATTTAATTGTATTTTCTACCCCGTAAGGGAATAGGAACCATGGAGTCTGTAGGATGAGAGTTTTCCACCACATGCTTCACATTTGCAGATATCTTTTTGATATAAAATCAGAAGCTTTTCGGCAACTGTCTTATTTTTTAACTTTGAGAAATATCGCATACTGTTTAAAAGTTTTCTGCATAAATCCATCTTTTCTTTTTTGCTTCTGCAAGAAAGAATACCGTAGTGCCGGATACGAACAAAACCTTTAGGGAGCACATGCATAAGAAACATGCGCAGGAATTCTGTCCCTTTCACAGTATAAGGAATCATTTTTCCACCATTTTTGTAGTCTTTAGCAAGATAAGTGACTGTTTCGGATGTCATACTGATAATCCGGCGATTGCTGATGGCAATCCGATGTGTGTATCTGCCCAGATATTTAATCACCGAATTAGCTCCATTAAAGGCTTCTTTGGTATATACAATCCATTCTTTTGCATAAAGCGTATCTAATAGTTCCTTGAAGGTATAATGATTTTGAAGTTTTTGTGATGTCCCAGAGTATTGCAGTTTTCTTGACTCACGAAGCAGTTTGAGTTCTTTTAGATAATGTTTCTTAAATACAGCTGACATCACTTTTACTGGAAAGAAAAATTTTTTTCCTTTATCTCTCCAATGATTGATAGAATCCAGACCACCGCCAAGAACTATGGTATGAAGATGCGGATGATAATTCATTCTTGAACCCCAAGTGTGAAGGACACAAATGTACCCGATTCTTGCTCCAAGATGTTTTGGATCAGAAGACAGTTCTGTCATAGTCAGATGTGCTGCATGATACAGCGCATCATATAAAAGCTTCTGATTCGAATACACTAAAGGATACAGTTCTTCCGGGAGTGTAAATACGGTATGAAAGTATGGAACATCAAGTACATTTTCCTGTTGTTTATCAATCCATTCATCGACTTCCATAGCCTGACACATCGGACAGTTTCTGTTTTTGCAGGAATTATAATGAATATACCGCTTGTGACAAGATTCACATTCACTGATATTTGCTCCCATTTCGGCAGTTCTACATTTAGAGATACATAGCGTTGCCATATGCTGTTCTGTTGAAAAAAGATGTGTTTCGCTGTACTCCGGAAGGAATTGATGAAAAATATCCCGAATGGTGATTTCATTACTCATTAGAATCCCCATCCTTTTTCTTGGGTTTACGACCACGTTTTTTCTTTTGAGGATGATCTAATGGACTTTTGATTCCCATTACTGTTTTATTGGAAATATGGATATAAACCTGTGTCGACTCCAGACAACGATGCCCAAGCATAGATTGGACATAATTAATGGGAACACCTTGCTCAATCATGTGACTGGCAAAGGAATGGCGGAGGGTGTGTGGATGCACACTTAGTCCCGCATCTTTTCCAACCACTCGAAGCATAATCTCGACACCACTTACTTTTAGTGGTTCATGAGGTTCGTCCAAAGAAACAAACAGATAGTCTCGTTTAACAGGATAACTTCTCCAATACTCCTTTAAGAGTTCAAGTGCCCGGTTTGAGAGTATTGTCCAACGGTCACGATGATTCTTACTTTTGGGAATATAAACCTGCATCCTGCTCATGTATATATCTTCAGCCCTAAGTTTTACAAGTTCGCCAACTCTAAGTCCTGATGAATAAAGCAGTGCAATGATCGCTTTGTTTCGGATGTGTGAAGCAGTAGCAATCAGAGTCTCAACTTCATCAAGTGACAGGACTTCCGGAAGTCGTGCATCAATTCGCATTCTAGGAACAACATCCTGATCCCAAGGTATATGAAGCACATGTTTAAATAGAAATGCAATGGAAGAATTGTAAAAGTTGCATGTGGTTGCAGAGACACCACTTTTTCTTTTGAAAAGAATAAACTCTCTGGCATCCTGTAGGCAGAGTTCTTCCATAGGTTTATTACCAGTCCATTTCATAAAAGAAGCGATATTTGATATATAAGCTTCTGCAGTTCGAAAAGAACGGTTGCGAATCAGACATTCTTCTTTCAGTTGTTCAAAATATTTTTCGTACATAAAAAACCTCCATAAAAAATCAGTAGTAAAAACACTGCTTACATGGAGGTGCATTAGCATCATAAAAATGCTTGTAAAACAAGCGGATAGATAGTATTATTTTCATAGGCAGTGGTCGGGATAAGCCCGTTTTTGAAGTATGTTTTTGGTCGCACTTAAACAATACTATCTTGGGACATTCCTGTCACTGCTTTTTTAGAAAAAACTGCGCAACAGCCTTGGTAGGCCATCGCGCAGCGATTTGGTTCAATCGGGATTTCACAAGCCTGTCAAAATAATCCATTCTTTGCTTCTGAACTCCTATAAGATAATCTATTTTATCTAAAACATTCGCTATTTCCTTCTGTTCCTCCAGTGATCGAAAATTAAAAGGGAACTCCATCAGCGTTGATAATTTCAAATTATCACGCACACTTCCAGAAGCATAGTTTTTGATTAGCATATGGGCAATGTCACTTTTCAGGTAATGTAATAAATACCTTTTATCTACAGATTCATCAACCCCAAAAACAACATATAGTGGACTGACAATTACTCTTTCTTCACTGTGCTGCCAACAAGGGATTAAGGTTATGATTGATTCACCACAAAAGGCGCTATCTCTTTGATAACGCCTTCCTACTGTTAAATATCAAATCCACCCTCTAATATGAATGTTCGCAGCAGGTGATCTAATTTTGCCCGAACTTTCCGCTTTGGTATATCTGTATTTTCTTTTTCATCAAAATATCGCTTTGCTGTCTCAATATCTATGTTTTGAATCAATTCATCATATTGGCCAAATGCATTAATGTCCTCTTCCGTAACATGTTTTTCCATAATCTGTCTCAGTTTCTGTTCATAGATTCCCAGGCGCTCTGCAAAGGTACTGATCTGATCGCTTTTCGCCCTCGTCTGATATTCAACGATGTATTCTCTCACATTTTTTTCATCACTGACTACCAAATCATGGTTCTGTATGTCTTTCAGAAGAAGATTGGCAAATTTTTGTTCTTCCTGGGAAAGGCTGGAAAAAGATCGATGAAGTTCATTTAACATATGGTTAATCGTTTCTTCGTCTGCATGATCATTTAGCAGCTTAACATACTTTTTAAATCGGCTGTCCATATAATCAGAATCAATTTTTTCAGTAGATAATGACATCAGATAAGGATCGATATCATATGCTTCATCAACGCTGTCCCCCGCATCTCTTCCGCGGCTTAATTCTTTATACCGCTGCAATAAAGAATCAAAAGTATGTTCATCAAATTTAAGCGAATAACTTTCCTTTTCTCCATCGACGGTATCGAATTCATAAGTCAGTTCTTTCCATATGAAGCCCTGTACCTTCGCCGGTTCCAAATGCTGGTTTATCTCCCGGAATAACCTGGCGAACTTCCGCTTCTCAGTCACATCATCCGGAAGCCTGGAAAAGTCAGATATGCCTGCCACTTCAAACAGTCTATGTATCTCCTCGTAACATTTGTTCATTGCTTCCAGATTTTCTTTTAATTTCGGGACAAAGATGCCGTATGGCTTATTGCCGGAATACTGTTCAAACGCATATTCCACAATGTTTTTCATGGTGTAAGGTCTTCTGTAATAACGGATAATTCCATGTGATTTATCATCTGTAAAAACACGATTCGTTCTGGAAAAGGCCTGGATAATCATCTCAATGTTCGTCCATTTATAGAACTTATCCATGTATAAGGTATTTAACCACTTTGAATCATAGCCGGTAAGCATCTGATCCACAACAATCAGAAGATCCAGACACTTTTCCGGTTCATTTTCGATTGCCACATATGCGTCTTTGTGCGCCAGTCTGGCACACACATCTCTTTTAAATGCCGCATAACCGGGTATATTATACTTCACACCAAAAGTATTCTCATAATCAATTAATATTTCTGCTATTCCTTCTATCTTATCGAAAGATTTCTGGTTATTGCCGTCATGAGGATCAAACACAGCAGTAATCTTAAGCCCGGAATTTCTTGATTTAATTTCATGATAATACTTGATAGCTTCCGGAATACTGCTTGTTGCCAGCATCGCATGAAACTTACCGTTATGACTCTGCGGAATCCAGTTTTGAAGAATATCATCTACAACCGCCGTTCTATGTTCATCCCTGTCATACTGTGCATCCGTCAACTGCCCCTCAATACTTTCTAACTCATTCCCTTCTTCGTCCAGATCAGCACCCATAGGAACTTCATTCATCCAATGGTAATAGATGGCTTCTTTTCTTGCATTTCCAAATATCTCTGTCACATCATCAACTTTTGCTTTTTCCAGTGCAATTGCCGTTCTCAAATCATAATCTTTATATGTCGGCTGAGGAATAGTATCAAACCCAAGCACATTTCCGTCCCTCATTCCGTCTGCAATGGTATATCTCGTTCCCTTCAGTTCATCCCCAAACACATCTGCAGTAGTTGTATCTTTCTTCTTATTAATCTCAAGAATTGGAGTTCCAGAAAATCCAATAAAAATTGCTCTGGGAAATGTATGTTTAATCGTTGCCAGCATGTCCCCAAATACACTTCGGTGACATTCATCCACAATAAATACAATTCTTTTTTGATTTATTTTTTGAATGTCTGCGATATTGATGCTTTCGTCCGGCTTTATCCGACTCATTTTCTGAATAGATGTAACAATCAAGGTATCTTTTGCAGAATCACTCTTTAATTTTCCCACAAGAATTTCCGTATTTTCAGTAGACTGCACCTCATCAGTTTCATCTGCAAATCCCCGATATTCTCTCAGAGATTGCGTCCCCAGTTCAATTCGATCCATAAGAAATACAACTTTATCTGCGTCCTTTGAGTTGTCAATCATCTGCGCAGCCTTAAAACTTGTCATGGTCTTTCCTGATCCGGTTGTATGCCACACATAACCACCGTAGATATTCTGGTCATCCCACTTCATTTCACTGACTCTTCTTGATATCTTGCTGACTGCATAATACTGATAACTTCTCATTACTTTCAGTGTGTTATCCGTCTGATCCGCAACGGTATAAAACCCAATTAATTCATGTGCCATAGGAATGGACAACAATCTTTCCGCTATCGTATTCCAGTCATTGATTGGGTTATTATACTGATCTGCCCAGTGAAAACAAAACTTTTTATTATAAAATTCTGCACGCCCGGGATTTGCAAAATATACACATTCTTCCGGATTCATCGCCACAAAGATCTGTACTAAAGAAAACAATCCGGAAAACACACCTTCCTGCAGATACTTCACAATCTGATACTGCGCATCAGAAAGAGGTACTCCACTTTTTTTGAGTTCTACATGAATCAATGGCATTCCATTAATCAACAGACAAAAATCTCCTCTTCGCTTCGGATAAACTTCGTTCCTTGCATGAAATATCGGCTGCTCAGCAATCTGATATCTTGTTCTTCCGGCAGCAATTTCATTTCTGTCAAAAATTTTCAGTGAAATCATCTTTCCAAAATTATGAACATCCTGTTCATTATCTCTGATGATCTGCACATGACCGCCATTGATAAATCCATTCAATTTCAATGGTGTTTTTAACGCCTTCATCTGTTCCAAAATCTGCTGCATCTCCCCCTGGGTAATCGGATAATCTCCCAGACGGTCAACAGATCTGTTATTCTCATATATAATATTTGCCCAGTTCTGTATCAGGTCTTTTTCATCTTTGTATCGTAAAACGCCATCCTTCCAGCCTTTTTCTTCGACGAGCGTCCGAATCAAATCGGCTTCAAATCTGGCCTCACTGTCATAACTCATTTCTTCACTTCCATTCAATTCTAAATTCTATATGTATATTAATTGTATTGCAGTTTCTATCCATACAACATACAGCCTTTGCGTTACCAGACATATACTTAGCTTTTTACTTTGGTACAAACATCTTTTCAATCATTATTTTCTTAATAAATTGAAGCATTTTAGCCTTACGCTGATGAAGGGTGATAAGGTGGTCGAGGTTGGTCAAATAGTTGCCTATTGACACCTGTTCCTGTTTTTCAGGTAAAAGTAAATCAATTTCCATAAGTGTTTCTGCATTCAGCTTGGCACGACTACCACCAACCAGTAATGACTCAATATCTGCTTGACTGATGGCAAATGCAAGAAACTTGTTGTCTGCAATTTCATTCTTGCCTTGCAGCACATGGGCGTGGTTATTCACCCAAATACGCCCTTTTACACACTTTACTGGATAATTTTTGAGGTCATTCGCCCCGTCCTCGGCAACAAGAATAAATTCGCCTTCGTGAGTATAACCGTCAACATAATCTTGTATTCCGTTTGCTCCATAATAAGGAGTCGAACCGGGAATACGAAGATTTGCAGCCACAGGAATGCGAAGATTGTCATATCTGTCTGCGACTTCTCGAACCTTACGCTGTTCCCAAGGATTAGCATTTATATAACCGTACACATTTTTACATACTATGCTATCTATTAATTCTATCTATGCCAACAAAGCTCCTTCTTGATAAGAACATCGCAAATAATCAGGATTGCTATAGTATACATTGGAATTAAAATATGATATTTCATCACTAATAAAGGAAGCGAACACGTCTATAATTGCCTGTGCTTCTTCATCCTTCTCCGCTGTTGCCAAAACAAGTTGCTGATACACCCTTCCAATGGATGTGACAGATGGTACATTATACTTGCAAGTAGTAACTGTATCAAAATTCCCCTCTAGGATTCCGTATTGTTCAATCCACTCATCAGAAACCTGTTCAAAACTTAGGCAATGATTTACCTCAGCTACCTTCAATTCATGTTCCATATCTTTTTTTGAAATTCGTGCAACAATATCTTTTCTATGATTTTTTGTCACTCGTGCCACATACTCTATCATCGTACACACATAATATATATCATCATTTCTTTTTTCATTCATTAATACATTCACTCCTCTCATACCGAAGACAATCCAATGCCTTTATTGTATGAAAACTGATTTGATGTGTTGGATGCTGAAATTTAGCATATTCCCAAAACACTTTCCTGCTAATATTTCCAGCAAGATAATCATTCACAAAATTCCAAATTGTATCATCTGCCATTGGTCCCTCCACTATATCATATGAATGGATCTTTCCTGACCGACACTCTGCAATAAAATCTAACCATTCATCACTCATTTCATTAAATTTCTTAATATTTAAATTCTGATTCTCCTGATAAGAATATATATTTACAATTCCATTTTCGTTTCGTCGTTCAGCCCATCTACATGCCTGCTTATAACTGTTTGTACAATAAAATCCCCAAGAGAAATCTTTGGTATATTTAGTTTTTCGTATTTCCGGAAACTCTACAATTTCCCTACTTCCATGATATAGTGTCAACAATTTCACTCAAATCAATCCCCTTTTCACATCTTATGCTTTACTTATTTATAGAAACATCTTCGCTAACATTGATTTTTTAATATTTTTTAATTTTTCCACCTCTCGCTGATGAAGGGTGATAAGGTTGTCGAGGTGGCGGAAATATTCTCCGATTTGTTTCTGTTCCTGATAGTTTGGAATAGATAAATCAAAATCAGATAAAGCTTCTTTGGTTATAGTTTTAATTGTTCCTCCCGGTGCTTTCCGAGCTTCATCTATAAACTTTTGCTTAATTATATATGCCCAGAAGGTCTTATCAATTTCAACCTTATATTTTTCAAAGATTAGGACTGTTCTATCTACAAAAGCCCCGTATTGCGTGATCGCAACACGCCCGATACTTCCTTGTAAAGTAACTAACACCGAATTTTTCTCAACAAAAACACTCATAGGTTGAGCTAATATACTGATTTTCTGTTTGGTATCTTCAACTAAATTCATTTCATCTGATACATCAGCTACTTGAACAAATGGCATTGCTCCATCGCCATCGTACCATTCACTTTTTCCGTATGGTTGAGGGAACGAACCACGCCTATATGTTGCTACTTCTCCTAACTTACGCTGTTCCCAATCATCAGTAAATCCGCCAAACCTAATCTCTGGTTTTTTTTCACCGTTTTTAGGAAACATTTTTTCCAACATAGATTTTTTCACATCAACCAACTTGTTATACTTACGCTGATGAAGGGTGATAAGGTTGTCTAACTCCTTAAAAAATGTCCCAATTCTCCTCTGCTCATCAACTGACGGCATACTAATAACTGTATTCAAAATGTTGTCGTTATAAAGTCTTTTAATGGTGCTACCTTCAATCCCTGCCCATTTTACGACAGAATAAAAGCATTTCAAAAATGAATTATCAAGTCTATCATCGTGGCTTAACCATACGATATTGGAATCTTGAAAATACTCATTTTTGCCTGTAAATTCAACAGTTCTACCGATACTACCAGAAGCAGATATTAGAATATCACCCTCTTTTGGATAAGGATACTTTGACCTATATTCAGCAAATAACTCGCTTGAAATATAAGCGTCAGCTTGTCCACCAAAAGTCCCAATTTTATAGAAAGGAATATCTCCACTTTCGGAAGTCTGTTCCTTGAAAATACGACGGCACATAGACACAGAGCCTACTTCCCCCAACTTACGCTGTTCCCAATCATCCGTGTATCCGGCAAATCTTATTTGTGGTTTTTTTCTGTTTTCCTCCATATTATTCACCTCCAAGCAGTGCTTTGAGGCTGGCTATCCCCTTCATATCAGATTCATTTCCACATAATTCGTCCAGCATCGATACCAATGATTTTTCCGCTTCTTTTATTTCTTTTTCTATACCAATAAGTGTAGTTTCATACTTATCACCGAGTGTCTGTACCTGCTTGATCAATTCTCCAATTACTTGCTTAGGAATGTCCATTAATTCCTCTTGTAAAGGCCGGATCCATTTTTCTACAAGAAGTTCTTCTGCCTGTATATCAGTAAGAGATTCTATCGTTTCTTTTGTCTTTATATGCAGTGCAGCTGTCAGGTCTTTTATTTCTTTTTTTGTTTCTTTTTCTTCTTTGCTCAACTTCGTATATTGTTCAAGTATTTCTTTTAATTTCTTCTCGTCTTCTGTCTCCGGATGCTTCAATTCTTTTAATCTTGCAGTTACACCTTTTGCATGAAAGGCATCCTGAGCCTCATTTAATATTTCGCTTTCTTTGTCTTCTTCTGCCATCTCCTCTATCATTTCTTCATACTCAGAAATAATCTCTTCAATCCGTCTTTCTTTTTCTTTTATCTCTGCCAACTGGTCAGAAAGAAATACTCTCTGAACCAAATCAAATGGAAGAATTCTTCCTTTCCATCCATCCTGTACTTCTTTATCTTTTTTCATAATCAGATTCGGTTCTACTACTTTCACTGCAGCTTTCCCCTCTGTGCCAATGATATCAAAGTCAATCGATATCTTTATCCATTCATCATCCAACACCTGATATGCGTGATATTTATCTACTAATGGAATATCTGCCAGTCTTGCAAATATATTGTTGCCAATCTCTATTTCCTCTTTTACCGGCTGCACCTCTTCCATCTGACGAATCAATCGTTCTTTTATATATTCTTCAAAGTCTTCAAAGCGTTTTTCGTACCTCTCGATGAATCCTTTTACATCCTCGCTGTTTTCTATAACATGGCTGATATCTTTACTTCTAAGTTCAGAATAAAAAGCATCGTTACTGACAAACAGCTGATCTTTTAATTTGGGAAAAGCCTGCCAGTATATCGCAAGATCGTCAATCTCTGAATTCGGGATTCCCCCCACCATACTTGCATAAAGATCCCAGGATTCTGCTTTTTCCGAAGAATCGACATAACGAGGAATATTCAGATTATATCCATTGGCACGAATTTCATCACGGCTGACGAGTTTTGCATACTTATCAATCGTTTTTCTCTCTGTGTAAGTATCTACAATTCTTTTGATATCTGAAGCCCGAAGTATATTGTTTTTCCCACTCTTTACAAATCCCTTGGATGCATCAATGATCAGTACATCACTTTGCTCCCGCTTCTGCTTTAACACCATAATAATCGTTGGGATACCCGTTCCAAAGAAAATATTCGCCGGAAGCCCAATAATTGCATCTATGTGGTTTTTCTCAATCAGATTTGTTCTGATTTTTTCTTCCTCCCCACCTCGGAACAGTACACCATGCGGTAATACAATTGCCATAATTCCATCTGGCTTCAGATGATACAGATCGTGTAAAAGAAAGGCATAATCAGCCTTGCCCTTTGGTGCCAGACCATACTCACAATACCTTGGATCAGACTCTTTTCCATCCGGAGTCCACTGCTGTGAATATGGTGGATTCGATACTACCGCATCTACACGAAGTACCGGCGGATAACTACCAATATCGATAGGCCAGTCATCCTCCAGAGTATCTGCATTTCGCGTAAATAGATTAGAAGGATTAATACCTCGCATAATCAGATTCATTCTGGTAAGGTTATATGTGTTTTCCTTTAGCTCCTGTGCGTAATACTGAATACTGTCCCGATTCATATATTTGGACGCACTGTGTCCGATATTGATCAGGAGAGAACCGGATCCTGATGTCGGATCATAAATTGCAATATGATCTCTGTCCTTCAGATGATTTGCAACAATCTCTGATATGAGTAGTGATACCTCATGCGGTGTATAAAATTCTCCTGCCTTCTTTCCTGCATTTGCGGCAAAATTAGAAATCAAATACTCATATATAAACCCCAGCACATCATAGCCCTGTTTCTCATCCATGGGGATATCTTTAATCAGCTGAATCAGATCACTGATTGCTTTTGTCCTTGCATTACTGGTCTCTCCAAGTTTGGATAGTCCAGTCTGCAGGGTATCAAATACGCCATCGAATACTTTTCTGTGGGATTCATTGATTAATCGTTCAAATGCAGACAACGCATCTGTAACATTAGACACATCAAAATTTTTTCCCATGCTGAGCCAGGTAGAAAACAAATGATCATATGCAATAAAATAACCAAGATTTTTTTTGCACTGATTAACCGTTTCTATATCCTCTTCTACTAATTCAACAAAATCTTCTTCTTCCCAATCATTTTTCTTTAAGAATTCCACTTCTTTATCTGAAAGGAATTTATAAAATATAAATCCCAGAATATAATCCTTATATTCATTCGCTTCAATTTTTGAACGCATTTTATTTGCCGATTCCCAGATTCTGGAGGCCAATTGTTGTTTATTCATGCACATGAACCGCCTTTCTGTCCCATACTCACTCTCTTTTTCAACGAAAGTAAATCATTACTTGTATTTTACCAAAATTCCTGTGGATTGACCACACCGTTTACACAAAAAGGAGCATTCTTGTATATCCTGCAATTGCAATCAAAAAGGACTGTTATCTTACACCGGTATGAGATCCGAAATCATGCAATTTTCACAAGAAAAGCCGAGGTAAGCGATTTAGCGTCGAGGCGTTCTTGTGAAAATTGCAGATATCAGAAAACTCATACTCCGTATATCACAACAGTCCTTTATGATTCAATTCTATCAATTATTATTCTTCCGACTGCACCAGTGTAACGTCCTTTACCCGCTTTCCCTTTGAAAAGCCACACTGCTTCAGTCCTTTTTCGATTACTTTTCCCATGGAATGATAATCCAGCTCTACAGTCGTATCATCTTCCAGTCTGATCAGACATTTTCTGCACGCAGCCTGTTTCTGTCCACACAGCTGATAAGCAGTTTTCCTTTTCAGTGCACCGATCTGTTCCAGTGCATCAACTGTGCGATATACCGTCGCATTTCCGATTCCCGGATCCTTCTTCACTGCCAGATAATATACTTCCTTACAGCAGGTACAAGGTTCTTCCAGAATAATATCGATCAGAAGCTTCCGCTGTCTGGTAATCCGGAATCCATTGGCACGAAGCTGTTCTATGATGGATTCTTTTTCCGGCACCTGAGAATCACAGGTCTGAAATTCTGTATCTTTTTCTTCCGTAACGGAACTTTGGCAATCCTTGTTCATCGTTTACTCTCCGGCTTCTAATGGCAATGTCCGCTGCAGTGTTTACAGTCACATCCGCACTGCAGAGATTTTCCGGCTTTTTTATCTTTTATCATGCTGCGTACGGCCATTCCTACGACTCCCACCAGCACAAGTAATACTACTACTGTTCCCATAAAACCTGCACCTCCTGTTTTTTCAATTGCTGCTGATTAAGCTCTGACTTTTCCTGTAATACTTTTGGGAACTGTCAGATTCTGACTTTCCTTATATGGACGGAACAACAGATACAGGAAACCAATGATCATGATAAATGCAACCACAGTTCCGATACCGAATGTTCCGGTCGCAAGCAGTGTACCAATCTGATATACACACAGAGATACCACATATGCAAGCAGTGTCTGGTATCCGATTGCAAACCAGAACCATTTTGCATTGTTCATCTCACGCTTAATTGCTCCCATCGCTGCAAAACAAGGTGCGCATAAGAGATTGAATACCAGAAAAGAATACGCTGCCACCTGAGTAAATGCACCTGCAAGGGATCCCCAGATCTCGGCGCCATCCTCGGCAACTTCTCCAAATCCATACAGAATTCCGAACGTTCCTACCACATTTTCTTTTGCAACTAACCCGGTAATAGCTGCCACTGCTGCCTTCCAGTCTCCCCATCCAAGCGGAGTGAAGATCCAGGCGATTGCAGAACCGATTGCTGCAAGTATACTGTTTTCCATATCCTCAACCATACCGAAGTGTCCGCCTTCGAATCCGAATCCCTGTGCAAACCATACAAAGATCGTAGACAGAAGAATGATGGTTCCGGCCTTCTTAATGAAAGACCATCCACGCTCCCATGTACTTCTCAACACATTACCGACTGTCGGCAGATGGTATGCCGGAAGCTCCATAACGAACGGTGCCGGATCTCCTGCGAACATCCTGGTCTTCTTTAAAATGATACCTGAGCATATAATTGCCGCAATACCTACAAAATATGCACTCGGAGCAACCCATGCAGCTCCGTCAAATAACGCACCTGCGATCAGAGCAATGATCGGAAGCTTTGCACCACATGGAATAAATGTAGTCGTCATGATCGTCATCTTGCGGTCTCTGTCATTTTCAATCGTTCTGGAAGCCATAACACCCGGAACACCACATCCGGTACCGATCAACATCGGGATAAACGACTTACCGGACAGTCCGAATTTGCGGAAGATACGATCCATGATAAAAGCGATACGTGCCATATATCCACAGCCTTCCAGAAATGCCAGAAAAAGGAATAATACCAGCATCTGCGGAACAAATCCAAGTACTGCACCAACACCACTGATGATACCATCTACCAGAAGTCCGGTAAGCCATGGGGCACAGCCGATAGATTCCAGCGCACTCTGTGCACCCGGAATGATCCACTCACCAAATAGCGTATCATTTGTCCAGTCAGTCAGGATGCTTCCGACTGTAGAAACAGACACATAATATACGATAAACATTACGACTGCAAAGATTGGCAGTGCAAGGAAACGATTGGTTACCACTCTGTCGATCTTATCTGATAAAGACATCTGATTCTTTACACGTTTTTTATAGCAGTCTTCAATGATACTTCCTATGTAATTATAACGTTCTCCGGTAATGATACTTTCCGCATCATCATCCATCTCTTTTTCACAGCTTACAATATCTTCTTCGATATGATCCAGCAGGGATTTTTCAAGTTTCAGACTCTCCTGAACCTTCTCATCCCGTTCAAAAAGCTTTACGGCATACCAGCGTTCCATACTCGATTCTACACGTCCTGTAATCGCTTCTTCGATGTGCGCAATTGCATGTTCTACGCATCCGTCAAAGTTGTGTGCCGGCTGGCTGCTCTTTCCACTCTTAGCAATCGTTACGGCACGCTGTGCAAGCTGATCAATACCTTCTCCCTTTAATGCAGAGATCTCTACAACTTTACAGCCGGTATCCTTTCCAAGGCGTTCAATATTCAGCACTTCTCCATTCTTTCTCACCAGATCCATCATATTTACTGCAATGATGACCGGAATTCCAAGTTCGGTAAGCTGTGTTGTGAGATACAGATTTCTCTCCAAATTGGTTCCATCAATAATATTGATAATTGCGTCTGGTTTTTCTCCAATCAGAAAGTTTCTGGATACTACTTCCTCCAGCGTATAAGGAGACAGAGAATAGATTCCCGGAAGATCCACCAGAATTGCTTCTTCCCCTTTCGCTGTATATCCTTTGATTTTTCCTTCTTTTTTCTCCACTGTTACACCAGGCCAGTTTCCCACGAATTGATTGGAACCGGTCAGTGCATTAAACAATGTTGTCTTTCCACTGTTCGGATTACCCGCAAGTGCAATTTTTACTTTCATATTCTGCCTCTCTTCCTTATATCATATCTATTTGTTTTTTTATAAGTTTTATTGCTTGTATTTAACTTTTATTAGTTTTTACTAACTTATATCTAAAAAAATAATCAGTTATTGTACTTCTATCATTTCTGCATCCGCTTTTCTGAGAGATAATTCATATCCTCTGACTGTTACTTCCACCGGATCCCCAAGAGGTGCTACTTTTCTAACATAGACCTCCGTGTTTTTGGTAATACCCATATCCATAATTCTGCGTTTTACCGCACCCTCTCCATGGAGCTTTACAACTTTCACTGTCTCTCCGCATTTTGCATCCTTTAATGTTGCCATCTGTACACCTTCCTCCTTATACCATGATTTTATTCGCCATTTCCTTACTGATTGCCACACGTGAATCTTTCACCTTTACAATCAGATTTCCATTGATTTCTGATACGACAGTGACGAACCCGCCCATCACAAACCCCAGGCTTTCTAAAAAACGTCTGGTTTCATCCTTTCCGCCAATTTTTCTGATTTGAATCATTCGGCCACTTTCGGCCATAGTCAAAGGCATCATAGTCCACCTGCTTTCGTTTTTCAATAAACAATCTCATTTATTACATTGGTTAGTATATGCTTACCATTATTATATGTCAATAACTGTAATTGATATTTTTTTTCAATATGAGAATCGATCTCTTCAATACGATTGTATGTCCGGGACATTTTCTTTGCACTTGACCCACCGAAAAGTTACTGCTATAATCGATATAACTGTAGAAAACAACTCCAGAAAAGAGGAGAAAAAGATGCGTAATAACCGATCTTCAGAAGATTATCTGGAAACCATATTATTATTGAGTAAAAAGCTTCCCGTTGTACGTTCTGTAGATATTGCAACTGAACTGAATTTTTCAAAACCCAGTGTCAGTGTTGCTATGAAGCACCTTCGAGAAAATGAATGTATCGAAGTAAGTTCTGCCGGTTTCATCACATTAACCGAAAAAGGAAAGCAGATTGCCTCAAGTGTCTATGAACGTCATACTGTGTTATCCGACTGGCTGATTTCTCTGGGAGTATCCCCTGAGACTGCTGTGAATGATGCATGTGAGATGGAACACCAGATCAGTGATGAAAGTTTTCAGGCAATGAAAGAATTTATTAAAAAACATACATCAGAATAGATGTGATTTTTAATCCTTTCACTAAGAAATAAGAATCACCCACGGAATTCCGTGCTTTGAAATACGAGATTTCCCGTGGGCGATTCTTATTTTAATTTATTTAAGACTACCGGTTTCCCGACAGCCCATATCACGGCTTCTGTCATGGAAGCATATAAAGCAATGCATTGCAGATGCAGGCAGCGATATTGCTTCCTCCCTTTCTGCCCCTTGCTACAATATATGGCACTTCTTCCTGCGACAATATCAGTTCCTTGGATTGTACCACATTAACAAAACCTACCGGGACACCAATCACAAGCTCCGGTCGGATTCTTCCTCCCCTGATCATCTCATACAGATGAATCAATGCCGTCGGAGCGTTTCCTATGGCAAAAATCAGTTTTTCATCCAGTGCACAGGCTTTTTCCATGCTTGCGACCGCTCTGGTCGTTCCATTCTCTTTTGCAGTCAGTGCGACATCTTCATCTGACATAAAGCAGTACACCTGACCGCCATATCTTGCAAGCTTCTTTTTATTAATTCCTGCTTTTCCCATCTGCGTATCCGTAATAATGGATGCTCCGTTTCGAATCGCTTCCAGCGCTTTTTCCACTGCACCTTCCGAAAACATCAGATTTTTTGCATACTCAAAATCTGCGCTGGTGTGAATACAGCGCTTTACGATTGCGGCATGCTCTTCCGGAATACAGATTTCCATCTGCTTCAGCTCTTCCGTAATAATCTCAAAGCTTCTTTTTTCAATCTCCGCAGGCAATACATTTTCAATCTCAATCTTCATATCCATCTTCCTCCTCTTCCAGAATCTGATAGATCCGTTCCATATCAAGGTGATTTCTTAACGTGTCAGCCAGTAAATTATATTGTGACTCTTTAAACTTTTTCAAATCTATAGTTCCACATTCATGAACATCAATTCCTTTTTCCCCAGCAAGTGCACGGACAATCTCTGTTACGATCTCCTCCCGGTCGAAGATTCCATGTACATAGGTTCCACAGACATTTCCTCTGGAAGCTCCGTCCTGATTTCGTATATATCCCAAATCTTTTCCGATGACTTCAGGTTCTTTATTCTTCTGCACGGTATCATATATCTCATTCATCGGCAGGAGCCCCTTCAGTCCGGTTTCCCCCATATGAATTTCATACCCTTCAAATTCCATATCTTTCAGTCCCTGAAAGATTCCATCCGGATGCCGGAATGTCCCAACAACCCTGGTTCTGGTTTTCTCTCTTCCAAAGATTGTCTCCACCGGAAGAAGTCCCATTCCTCTCATACAGCCTCCGGATTCCACGCCATCCGGATCTGACAACTTTTCTCCAAGCATCTGATAGCCCCCACAGATGCCCCAGACAGCCGTTCCTCCCGACGCTGCTTTTTGTATCGCAGCTTCCAGTCCGTTCTGGCGCATCCAGCGTAGATCTTCCATCGTATTCTTGGTCCCCGGAAGAATAATCATGTCCGGATGTCCGAGTTCACTGCACTGCTTCACATATCGAAGCGATACTCCACTCAGGTTTTCCAGCAGCATAAAATCTGTAAAGTTTGATATTCTGGGTGTACGTATCACTGCAATATCTATACTTCCGGCAGACATATCCTGCACATTTCTTTTCCGGCGTCCTTCAAACCGTTCCGTCAGACTGTCCTCATCTTCAATTTCTATCTGCATGTAGGGTGTAACTCCTACCACCGGAATTCCGCCTTTTTGCTCCAGCATGTCAATTCCCGGATCCAGAATCGTCTTGTCTCCTCTGAATTTATTGATGATCAGTCCCCTGACCAGCTCTTTTTCCTCTTTTTCCAGAAGCATCAGAGTCCCCAGGAGTTGTGCGAACACTCCGCCCCGGTCAATATCACCGACCAGCAGCACCGGAGCATGTACCATTCTGGCAAGCCCCATATTTACGATGTCATCCTGCTTCAGATTGATCTCCGCCGGACTGCCCGCCCCTTCTATGACAATGATATCGTATTCTTCTTCCAGCTGATGAAATGCCTTCAGAATATCCGGGATCAATTGCTTTTTATAGGCAAAATACTCCCTTGCGCTCATATTTCCAAGGACCTCTCCGTTTACAATGACCTGTGATCCCACATCGTTGGTCGGTTTCAGGAGGATCGGATTCATCTGGACCTTTGGTGGGATTCCCGCGGCCTCTGCCTGTACGACCTGCGCTCTTCCCATCTCAAGTCCATCTTCTGTGATAAATGAATTCAGTGCCATATTCTGCGACTTAAAAGGCGCCACTTTGTATCCATCCTGCCTGAAGATCCTGCATAACCCCGCACAGATCAGGCTTTTTCCTGCATTGGACATCGTGCCCTGTATCATAATTTTTTTAGCCATACGATCAACCTTTCATTTTCTTCCTGTGTTCGCACTGCGATCCGATAGTACCCTGAATCCAGTCCCTCATAATTCTGACAGTCCCGGATCAGAAATCCTGCGTCCAGAGCCGCCTCATACAATCCCGGCCTTCCGGAAAAAAAGATATAGTTTGCGCGGGATCCATAGACCTCATACCCCATCTTCCTCAATTCCCGTATCATCCATGACTTCTGAGCCCCTACATATTTTCTTGTCTGTTCTATGTACTGTTCACAATCCTGAAGCACTGCCGTTCCTGCCACCTGTGCCAGAACAGAGACATTCCAGGGTTGGAGCATCTCTGCCATCGAATGCAGCAGCTGATGGTTCGCACTGATCGCATATCCCAGACGGATCCCCGGCATACAGAATATCTTAGTAAACGCTTTGACGATCAATAACTCCGGATACTGTTCCAGATATTCTTTACTTTCATACACTTCCGGAGTCTCCAGAAAATCCAGAAAACACTCGTCCAGTAAAAGTATGGCACCGCATTCTCTGCACTTTTTTAAAACTTTCAGAATCAGATTTTTTTCTGTCACCTGTCCGGTCGGATTATTTGGATTGCACAAAAACACCATGTCCGTCTGTGGAGTGATCATCTTAAGAATCTCATCTTTCACCTGAAATGCATCTTCCCTTTTCAGTATGCAGTAATCGACTTCCGCGTTCACCACCCGAAGTGCCCGTTCATATTCAGAAAATGCCGGTGCCGTCACCAGCGCCCGTTTTGGTCTGATCGCCAGTACCGCTGCAAAAAAAAGCTCTGCAGCCCCATTGCCGCAAAGTATATGATCCATATCTGTATGCTCAAAACCGCCAATGGCTTCTCGAAGTTTACTGCACCACATATCCGGGTAACGGACGATATTTTCTGCATTGTTCTGCACAGCCCGAAGTGCGCTTTCCGGTACCCCGAGCGGATTACTGTTCACCGAAAAGTCTGTCACATGCGGATTCCGGTAGATATCACCGCCATGCACCTGTCTGTTCTTTTTTTCCACCTGTCCAACTCTCCTTATCAGGTATATCTGAATGTTTTCTCATCTATTCATCTATCTTACTTATATTTCAGATAATAGTCAATATACTGCCAGCAGGCAGACACTCTTGATTCCCACAAATAAAACCAATGCCAGAACCGCTGTTCCAAAAAGAAGCACATGCGACTTCCTGATATCCCGGATCTCAATTCTGCGGATCGGATCTCCGATCGTCGGTTTCTCATACAGTTCTCCAAAATACCATGCATTTCCCGCAAGCTCCACATCCAGTGCACCCGCCATCACTGCTTCCGTCTGGGCAGCGTTCGGGCTTTTATGATTATGACGGTCCCTGCGCCAGATACGGATTGCATTTTTCCAGTCCATATGCACACATGCTGCCGCCAGGATCATCAGCATCGCTGACACCCTGGCAGGGATATAATTCACAATATCGTCCAGTCTGGCCGCTGCTGTTCCAAAGTAACGATATCTGTCATTCTTATATCCGATCATGGAATCCATGGTATTTACCGCCTTATAGGCCAATCCCAGTACCGCTCCTCCGATTGCAAGATAGAACAGTGGCGCGATCACTCCGTCAGAGGTGTTCTCTGCTACCGTTTCTACAGCAGCCTTTGTTACTCCTTCTTCTGTCAGATTCCGGGTATCTCTTCCAACGATCATAGACACTGCTTTTCTCGCTTCATCGATTCCCTTTTCTTTCAGTGCCAGATAGACTTTATCACTCTCATCTCTCAGAGATCTTGTTGCAAGAATCTGATAACACATAAAACTCTCTATCACAAGCCCCAGCTGCCAGGCATATGCATATGCAATGCAGAGGATCAGCGCCGGCACCGCCGTACTGACAGAAAGAACGATCAGAGCCAGAACTCCTCCTGCAATCCGTTCTCCGGTCTTATTCTTCGGGAAACAGCTTCTGATAATTTTTTCCGTACCGGTAATCAGATGTCCGATCATCCTCACCGGATGATACAGCCATCTGGGATCCCCCAGAATCAGATCCAGAACAAATCCTGCTGCCACTGCAATTGTCATCCATATCACTCTCTGTAATCCCAAGCTCATATCCTTCTCCGTTTCCCACCTGATAATCATAATAACTGCCCGCAGGACACCCATCCTCCAGGCGTGCATACCTCTCCATGATACTCATGATCGTGCCGCCATGCACCACCAGTGCCGCATGCAGAATGTCTCTTTCCCTGCACAGCTTAAGCACCTGCCGAAAGCCTTCCAGCGTCCGACGCACATACTCTTCCCTGCTCTCTCCCTCCGGAAATGGTAACGTCCCGCCACTGTCGATCCATTCCTGATATGCCGGACAGTCGGACAGTTCCTGATAATTTCGATTCTCAAAAATTCCGAAATCACACTCTCTAAGCTTCTCTACTACCGTGTACTTCATTCCCGGATAGAGGATTTCCGCAGTCTGGACACATCGCTTCATCGGACTTACAAACACTGCCTGAACATCAGGATATCCACATAAGGTATCTTTCAGTCCTGACCTTCTTCGCATATTCTTCCAAAGCAGCTCCACCCCTTCCGGACACAGTGCTTCATCCGTCCGGCCGATATAGCGTTTCTTTTTGTTTCCCTCCGTCATCGAATGGCGGATCAGGCAGATCCTCATACGCCCTTTATTTCCTTTCCGATCCCGCAGATCACACGATCCACACGTTTTGCATATGCTGCAAGCTCTGTACATATTCTTCCCGTCATCTCACGATACTCTCTTTCAAACGGATCCGCCGGAACAATTCCATATCCGATCTCATCCGTTACAATGACCACATCCGGATTCTGTGTCATCAACATCTCTGCCAGATGACTGACATCTTCTCCTCTACGCATCTTTCGTTCGATCCATTTATGAAAATGATGGATTCCTTCACATTGTACCGCCTGTGCATCTGTACATTCCCGACCATCCGCCCATGAGATCTCCGGATACAATTCCTTTGCATATGCAAGCTTTCCCTGATATGCTCCGCCGATGATCATAATCATATCTTTTTTCCTCCCTGCTCCACGTACACCGTATTCCTTTACGCATCTTCCATTCTAGCCTGCAAGACTTTTCAGCAGAATATCTCCTCCAACTGCTGCTATCGCCATCACAAGTTCACACATCTGAAGAAAATATCCTGCCAGATCTCCCGTAATTCCTCCAAACTTTTCCATCGCCATCCGATAATAATATAAAAACATAAGGCCTGCTGACAGAAGACACAGGATTCCCGGTATTTTTCCAACAATCATCATTACAATTCCCAGCATCACAAGCCAGATACAAAGCACGATCCTTGTCGTCT
Organism: Dorea sp. YH-dor226; assembly: GCF_039832105.1. Classification (NCBI taxonomy): domain Bacteria; kingdom Bacillati; phylum Bacillota; class Clostridia; order Lachnospirales; family Lachnospiraceae; genus Dorea; species Dorea sp. YH-dor226. The sequence goes on from NZ_JBDOHS010000014.1 coordinate 25,003, forward strand.
TTTTTGCGGCATTCTGGGAAAATGTAGCTGCCATTCCCTGCTTTCTCGCCTGTGGAAATGTCACAACCGACAGACCACTGAGTATTCGCGACAGCATGAACCCGAGTGCGATCACCAGCATGCTTTCCTCAGAAAGTGAAGAATATACACCCGTATAAAGCAGAAGATATACAGCACAGGATATAATGGCAAACGCGCCGGCATGGGAATCCTTTAATATTTCCAGTCTTCGTTCTCTGGACTGATAAGAACTCAGCGCATCCTGCGTATCCAGGAATCCATCCATATGGATTCCACCGGTAATCAATATCGGAATCAGTACCAGAAGAACCGTCCAGAACAGATCATTGACCGGAATTTTTCCCGCCTGTGTCCAGACGGCAATTCGGAATACCCCATAGCTTACCACTCCTATCGTAGCTCCTATACAGGGAAAAAAACACATAGCATACGACATATTTTCTTCTGTCCATTCACTCTTTGGCATCGGAATTCTACTGTACATTGAAAATGCAATTTTAAAGCTGTTCCACAATCTTTTTCTCATTCTTTTATCACCACCGGAATTCCATATACGATCTCTGTCACCCGATCTGCAAGCTTTCCAAGCCGTTGATTGATCCTGCCGATCAATTCTCGGTACTGCTCCGTTTCCCGACTGTATGCGTTGATGTCCGAATTGACTTCATTGGTTACAATTGCCAGACAGGGGGTCTGTCTTTGCAGGCAATGGATTCCCTGCAGGATTCTGTCACAGACTTCCTCCGCGTCATTCTGAGATCCGTCTGCACGATACAGTTCATTTGCCGCCAGATTAGACATACACTCAAGTAATATTCCCTGATTATCCGGTACGAAAAGTCCGGACAGATCTGTATATCGCTCAATTGTCAGAAATCCCTTTCCGGCTCTGAGCTTCTGGTGCCTTTCTATCTTTTTTGCGGCGTCCTCGCCAAACGGCATCATCGTTGCAATATAGACACAGGGAACACTCTGCGGTCTCCTGCGCTTATGTATCAGCCAGTCTTCTGCATAGGATGATTTTCCGCTTCCACTTCCGCCTGTAATCAGATGTATCATTATCTGTCTCCCAGCTCCTCATAATCTTCCACATGGATCTCTGAAAATGTACTCATCTTCTGATATACTTCAACAGCCATATCCAGAACCGGCAGATAAGCGACAGCTCCCGTTCCCTCGCCCAGGCACATGTCACAGGTGAGTGCTGCTTCCATATTCAGTGCTTCGAGGATCATATGCATGCCAGGTTCCTTTGATACATGCGATGCAATCATATATTCTCTGGATAGCGGACAGATCCGATCAGCAATCAGTGCCGCTGCCGCAGAGATAAAACCGTCGATCACAACCGGAAGCCGATAATAAGCACCTCCGAGGAATACACCTGCAAGTCCGGCCAGATCAAATCCTCCGACCTTCGCAAGAACATCGATCGCATCCGACGCATCCGGCTGATTGATCCTGATTGCTCTTTGAATTGCATCTATCTTTCGTCTCAATCCCTCACTGGTAAGTCCTGCTCCCCGTCCGGTCATCACTTCGACCGGATGACCCAGAAGCACCGAAGTCACCGCACTGCTGGTCGTTGTATTGCCGATTCCCATCTCTCCGGTTGCCAGAATCTGATAACCTTCTTCTTTCCTTTTTCGAACTTCCCCGATTCCGACAAGGATGGCACGAACTGCTTCTTCCCTGGTCATGGCAGGCTCTTTTGTCATATTTTTTGTTCCGTAAGCAATCTTCTGATTCAAAACTTTTGTATCCGTAACCATCCCAATATCAACCGGGAAAAGATCAACACCTGCTTTTCGACACATCAATGCTGCACTGGTCTGGCAGGTCAGAAAATTTTCCGCAACAATTGCCGTTACTTCCTGTCCGGTCTGCGTCACACCTTCTTCTACCACCCCATTGTCTGCACACATCACGATCAGTGCTTTTTTCTCCAGGCTGACTTCCGGATTTTTTGTCATACCCGCAATCCGGATAATATGTTCTTCCAGCTTTCCCAGACTGTGCAGTGGCTTTGCGATGGAATTCCATTTTTTCTGTGCAGTCTGTATGGATGTTTCATCAACAGGCTGTATTGCTTTGATGATTTGATTCAAGTTCTTTTCTTCTGTACTTATTTTCATCTTTTCTTTCCTCTGTCATTCTTCCATTTTTCACACGCATCCAGATATGCCTGAAGAACCCGTTGATTTCCATAATAATGAATATGCGGATATCCCGCAAGCAGAGTATCTGTACTGATCATACACCTCCAGGATCGCTTAGACAACGGCTTATCTGCCTGAAATGCTTCTCCGCACACTTCAGAATCATAGTAATGAAACTCATGCGCAGGAATCGCACCGATCTCCTTTCCAAAAACCGTTCCACCTTTTAAAGTGATGTATCCAAACCGTTTCAGTGAATCGGTATGGTAGCTTTTCCCCGGAAGCACACCCACCATAGGAAAATACTCTCCCCCGGCATTCTGGATTGCTTCCTGCAGATACATATACCCACCACACTCTGCAATGCATGGCATTCCTTCTTTCACTGCATCTCTGACTGCAGCACGCATGGTTTCGTTCCTGTTCAATTCCTCTGCGTATAATTCCGGATACCCTCCATATAACAGAAGACCGTCCAGATCCTCCGGGAGTGCTCTATCCCGGATCGGCGAAAACGGAACCAGATTCGCTCCACTTTCCTTTATCAGTTCCAGATTATCCTGATAAAAAAAACAAAATGCTTCATCCATTGCGATGCCGATTCGAAGATCCCGGTAACGGGAAGCGAGTCTGTCCATCTCGTCCTTTTTCTCAGAACCCGCCTCCAATTCAGAAGCCCCGCGTGCAAGCATAAGGAGCGCATCCAGATCCAGTGTTTCTTCCAGTGTTTCAGACAGCTGCTCCAGACGATTCTTAAGATCTTTCACTTCATGCGGAAGCATAAGCCCCAGATAACGACTGTCCAGTGCACCTTCCTTTATAACCGGAACATATCCGTATACCCGGATCCCGGTCTGCGACTCTATCATCTGTTTCATCCTGTCATACATACCGGGAGACAGTCGATTCAATATCACACCTTTAATATGACTGTTATCGCGATAACCAAGAAAGCCCTGAATATACGGCACCACAGAGACACTCATACCTTTACAGTCCATCACCAGAACTGCAGGGGTATCCGTAATATCTGCAATATCATAAGCACTCCCCTGTACAGAGATTCCTGCCAGTCCGTCATAATATCCCATGACACCTTCTATCACTGCCAGTTCTGTATCTTTTCCATATTTTACAAGCAGCTCTTTTACACCACTTTTCCCACACAGAAAGGAATCCAGATTATAACTGCTTACACCGATCGCCTCCCTGTGAAACATGGGATCAATATAATCCGGTCCACATTTGAACGAAGACACACGAAGTCCCCTGTTTTTTAACGCCTGAAGAATCCCGCAGGTAATCATCGTCTTTCCGGTCCCGCTTCCCGGCGCAGTGATAAGCATTCTCGGCAGTTTCATATCTCTTCCTCTTTTCCCTCCAGACAGAAGCTGATGATAAAGATCGGATTCTGTCCTGTCATCATATGATAGTTTCCTATCTTTCTGGATTTACTTACAGATACCTGCACAATCTCTTCTTCTGCCACGGTTCTGTCTTTGATCCAGTCCAGTACTTCACTCAGTGTTTCCAGCGAGATGGCATTGATCACAATACGAGCCTTCGGGTTCTTAGATTCTATGATCTTAAGAATCTCCCTCAGATGGCCACTGCTTCCACCTATGAATACACGATCCGGCACGGGCAGCTCAAGGAGCGCATCCGGTGCCTCTCCTGCAATCGCCGTCAGGTTGTCGACATGCATTTTTTTCTGATTCCTCTGAATCACTTCAATGGCTTCCTGCTTTCGTTCCACTGCATATACATGCCCCTTTTCTGCCTGTATCGCTGCCTCCACAGACACCGAACCTGTCCCCGCTCCGATATCATAGATTACAGAATCCGACCGGATCCGAAGCTTTGACAGGGAGATGGTTCTCACTTCTTCCTTTGTCATCGGTACTTCTCCACGGATAAATTCCGCATCCGGAATTCCCGGAACAACAGGCTGTTTACCGCCGTTCGGATTCTCAATATACAAGACTGCCAGACTCCCTGCCGGATCCTCCAGAAGCGTACGTGCGGTTCCCGTCTGAATCCGTTCTGTCGGATACGATAATTCTGTTCCAATACATACTCCAAGATCTCCATACCCGTATACAATCATCTGCTCCAGAATCTCATGGATCTCTTTTTTCCCGCTCACCAGAGCAAATACCTTTTGATGCTCCCGGATATCCGAGATCAGATTCGCTTTTCTTCCGTGAGAACTGGTCAAAAATGCATCCTCCCAGGATACCCCAAGCTTTGCTGCCAGATAAGAGACGGAAGAGATCCCCGGTAACACCGTTACTTCTATCTCCGGCTCTTCTTTCAGCATCGCCGTCAGTTTTTTTGCACCACTGTAGAACCCGCAGTCTCCTGACAGCAGCACTGCGATCTGTTCATATTCCGGATGCATTTTTATGTATTCCAGTATTTTCTCCGGAAGATATTCTTCATAGACCGGCCGTCCATACCCGGCCGCAGATCGGAGCATTCTGCCCGCTCCGATCAGAAGATCAGCTTTTTTTATCGCTTCCCCGGCCTCACCGGTCATCACCTGTACTGCACCGGTGCCGATTCCAATAATGGCAACTTTTTTGTTATCATTTAAATCTAATTCTTTCTTAAACAACCGACATATTTCTCCGAACTCATATCCCTTTTCTTTTTCAGGACGTCCGATCACCACAAGACTCACACCGGCTTCTTCTGCAGCCTCACACTTTTGAAGGAACCCTCCGGCTGCACCGGATTCTTTGGTCACCATATATGCAATCTCATATTCCCGAAGCATTGCAAGATTCATTTCTGTAGAAAACGGTCCCTGCATACAGATCAGATGCCTGCCTGCAACCCCCAGCTCCTCGCACTTTTCCACTACCTGCTTCAAAGACAATACTCTTGCATAGATGCGCTCCTTGTAATCTGTAAGCTTTGTAAATGCTTCCAGTTCCTTACTCCCGGTGGTCACCAGAATATTTCCTTCGGTATGTTCCAGATATCTTACCGCTGCATTCACATCCTCCACACAGATCTCACCGCTTGTCTCTTCTTCCTCACGTACCAGTCTCAGATATGGTATCTGCAATTCTTCACATGCCGCTTTCAGATTCGCAGTTACTTCTTTCGCATAAGGATGTGTGGCATCTACCACATATGTCGGTTTGTAATCAGAGATAAACTCCTTCATCCGTATGCGGTCCATACGTTCATGAGATACTGTAATATCACCTTCCTTGGGAAGCAGACTTGCTCCATAGGAAGTAGCAACGCAGACATGTACCGATACACCCTTTCTTACCAGATAAGATGCCAGTTTTCTTCCTTCTGTTGTACCTGCATAGATTAGAATCCTGTCTTTTTTCATATATGATATCCTCTTGGCGTCACCATATGACCCCGTACGATTTTCGTCTGACGATTTCCGATAAATACAGTTGAAAACATATCAACTTCTGTATCTTTCAATTCTCCCAGGGTCAGAAGCTTAAGCGCTTCCCCTTCTCTTGCAATCTGTCGTACAATTCCACATACTGTATCATCCGCTTTATATCTCTGAATCAGCATACACGCTTTTTTCAGATAGTCACTTCGCTTTTTGCTCGACGGATTATACAGACAGATCACGAAATCTGCTTCAGCGGCTGCCAGCAGCCGCTTTTCAATTGCTTCCCACGGAGTCAGAAGATCACTCAGACTGATCAGCGCACAGTCATGTCCGACCGCTGCTCCAAGAACTGCCGAACCACCAATTGCTGCAGTTACCCCCGGAACCACCTCGATCTCTACCTGTGGAAATTCTTCCCCCACTTCATACATCAGGCCTGCCATCCCATAGATTCCGGCATCTCCACTGCATACCATCGCCGTCGTCTTTCCGGCTGCTGCTGCTTCAAATGCCATGTGGCACCTCTGTACTTCCTGTCTCATAGATGTGGTCATGAATTCCTTTCCCGGAAAATGTTCTCTTAACAGATCCACATATACCGTATATCCAACAATCACTTCACACGCTTCCAGAGTCTTCACCGCTCGTACTGTCATCTCTTCATAGGCACCGGGGCCCATTCCTACTACGTATACTTTATTCAAATCTAATCCTCCAATCCTTCTGTGCAAGCGCAACGGTCACACCGTTCCGGGCCAGTTTCTCTGCAATCAGTCTGCCTCCGCCTGAAGCAAGCACCGCACTTCGTTCACATACATTATCCACACCGGTCACGCAGGCGACAAATTCCGACCCCGAATAGATGCCCGGTACACGTCCTAATTCTTCCGCCGAATAGAAACTTCTTTCCAGCCGATACTTATCACAATATTCCAGAAGTCCCTGTTCCCGGGCCTTCAGATCGATACTTGCAACTTTATATATGCTTTCTCTGCATACACCGGCCCGCGAACACGCCAGATCAACGGCTTCTTCAATCTGCGCAGCCGAAACTCCTTTTTTACATCCGATTCCGGCGATCACCGCTCTTGGTATCAGATGCAGAGCCTGCCTCTCCTGTTCTAAGATTCCGATCCGGATATCCGGTTCTGCCCCCGGAGTATCTTCATATCGAACCACATCTTCCGGAAGCACTCCTTCCACTCTCCGTGTCCAGTCGTCTGCCGCAATCGTAATCTTCCGGCCTTCCAGAACTGCTGCAGATATCTGTCTGGCCCGTTCCATCTCACGGATCACAAGTCCATTCTTTCTTGCAAATACATCAACTGCCCATCTTCCCTGAAGATCCGTTGCAGTTGTTACAACCGGTCGTGCCTGAATACCGGCACAGATTGACATTGCAAGCTCATTGGCCCCGCCCAGGTGTCCGGACAGAACCGGGATTCCATAAGTTCCTTTTTCATCAAATACCAGGACGGCAGGATCCGTTTTTTTCGATCTGACATACGGTGCAATTGCACGAACCGCAATCTGGACCGCACCGACGAAGACCAGTGCATCCTGACTCTGAAACATCTTCCCGGTCCATTCACTCAGGCTTTCCCCGATAGAAGATGACACACTGGAACATTTTACTGCATTTATAACCTCATGATCTGCTTTCAGTAATTCTGTGATATGATCTGCCAGATATTTCCCATTCCGTGTAAAACTTATGACTGCAATCTTCATTTTGCCTCCCTGAATTCTGTCGCAAATGACGGATCATACAATTTGGACCTTTCGTAGGAATGATGCGTTACAACATCTCCCACGATGATCAGAGCCGTTTTCGTAATCTGATGTTCTTTCGCTGTTTCTGCAAGCGTAGATACCGTACAGATATACGTCTCCTCTTCCGGCCAGGTTGCCTTATAGACAATTGCCGCCGGAGTATCCGCTGCATATCCGCCTTCCGTCAGCTGCTCTTCCAGCTTCTCCAGTAATCCGGTACTTAAGAAAAGTACCATCGTTGCACCATGGGCGGCAAATGAAGCAACCGTTTCTTTTTCCGGCACCGGTGTTCGTCCTTCCATTCTGGTAATCACTACACTCTGAGAAACTTCCGGCAATGTATACTCAAGGTTCAGGGCTGCAGCCGCACCGCAAAAAGAACTGACTCCCGGACAGGAATCATAGGGAATCTTCTGTTCTTCCAGCCAGTCCATCTGTTCTCTGATCGCTCCATACAGGCATGGATCTCCCGTATGGAGTCTTACTGTCGTCTTTCCTTCACGCTCTGCCTGTTCCATGACTTCGAGCACTTCTTCCAGAGTCATTTTCGCACTGTTATATATCATACAATCTTGTCTGACACAATCTAATAATCCGGGATTCACCAGTGATCCTGCGTATATTACAATATCCGCCTCTTCTAACAGTTTTTGTCCCCGCACCGTAATCAGATCGACCGCTCCTGGGCCGGCTCCTACAAAATGAATCATTGTTCTCCTCCTCTTTTCTTCACAAACAACAATGTATAATATCCTGCATCTTCCGGTATGTTCTCCGTCCCATGATAGATTCTCTCATTTTCCATACCACAGTTCTCTACCATTACTGATTCAGCATTCTGCTCCCGCAAAAGCTTTTTTACATCCGGAAGTTTTTTCCCTGCTTTCATCAACACCTTCGTTCCCGGGAGTCCGAGTGCTCCTTCCACCTGGTAGGAAGCCGGAATCACATGAATCTGCTCATCTTTTTCTCCAATACTCATGTGAAGCTTTGCAGCAGCTGCACAGAACGACGGAACACCACTTATTATCTCAGCCTCATATTCTCCTTTTCGGATCTCATTGTGCAGATAAAGATAGGTAGAATATACGGTCGGATCTCCCAGTGTTAAGAATGCCGTGTCTTTTCCTTCATCCAGCTGATGCTTCAGACTTAGAACTCCTTCTTCATGGCTTCTTTTCAATACCTTTTCATCTTTCGTCATGGGCATCGGGATTCCGATCAGCAGCTTTTCATCAATTTCCGGACATGCCTGTCTTGCAATCCGGAAAGCAATCGATTCTTCCGGGATCTTTCCCGGAACAGCAATTACATCACATTCTTTAATAATTCTGGCTGCTTTTATCGTCATAAGTTCCGGATCCCCCGGCCCGACACCGACTCCATATAATTTCCCTTTCATATATCTACAGTCCTCTTTCCCTTTTGAAACTCTCTATTAATTCATCTGCCCGGTCTGTTTTCCCAAGGATTCCATATACCCCCGAAAATGTCATTGCCCCGGTCACCAGTTTTCCTTCCGTTCGATAATTCATATACTCTTCAATCTTATTCATAATCTGATTCATGATCAGCACCCTTTCGTCAGGTGTACACTTTCCAAGTGCATCATCTGTCGTTACAGATTCCAGAAGCGCTGCTGCTTTTGTACCTTCTATTCCTGCACGAAGTGCCGCTGCAGCCATCAGTTCCATACGACAGTCTGCCCATCTGGAATGGGTATTCATAATGCCTCCCGCCACTTTGATCAACTTCCCGATATGACCGACAAGAAGAAGTCCTCTGCATTCCATATCCACTGCCATATCCAGAGTCTGTCCGATATAATTGCTGCACTTGACAACATCCTCATCTTTCATTCCATACTGTTCCGACAAAAAGTCCAGCCCATAATTGCCGGGTGCCACGATCAGATAACGGTATCCCCCGGCCATACACACCTTCATTTCTACCCGGATCGTATCAACCAGTGCCTGTTCACTCATGGGCTCTACGATTCCGGTCGTTCCAAGAATCGATAAGCCTCCCTCGATTCCAAGTCTTGGATTAAAGGTTCCCGCCGCAAGACGCTTCCCTTCCGGAATAGATATCTCTACGTGAATTCCCCGTTCATATCCGACTTCCTCACATACTTCCTTTACTTCTTTTATGATCATCTGTCTGGGAACTCGATTAATTGCCGCGGCGCCGACCGGCTGATCCAGCCCCGGTTTTGTAACCCTTCCGATTCCTTCTCCTCCATCCAGCGTAATCTCTGTCCCCTGATTCCGGCTCACCTTGCTGTAGATCAGCACTCCATTGGTAATATCCGGATCATCTCCGCTGTCTTTTTTGACTGCACAGCATACTTCTTCCGGAAGCAGTTTCCCTCCCTCTCCGTTTTCAAACTTAATCTCACAGATATCCAGTATGAGCGTTTCTCCCTGTGGCAGTTCTACCTGCACTTTTTCACATGGTTTTCCGGTCATCAGCATCCACATCGCAGCTTTTGTTGCCGCCTGTGCACAAGTCCCTGTTGTATATCCTCTTGCCAGTGGTTTCTGTGTCATTCCTTTTGCTCCTCGCTCCTGATTTCTGTTGCCGTGTACTCCATATCTCTGCCTACAATTCTATCGGTTTCATTTCCGTCTGTCAAATCATTCTTCTCATCCGTACATGAAGGTCTCCCCTCTCATCCGTTATGCATTTTGTATGTTTTTTCTTGTTTTTTTCTTTCTATATTGACACATATTACCAAATCTGTTATCTTATTTATAGACCATAGTCTATACTTCAGTCTATATATTCATTTTTTCTATAGGAGGATTATCACAATGAATAAGGTCGAAAAGATATTAAGTATCTTAAAAGAACAGAATCTCGACGGATTCTACATCACCAAAAAATCAAACGTCAACTATACAACCGGTTATCCGGACGAACTTGCCTATGCAGTCATCTGTCCACAGGGACAATACGTAATTACAGACAGTCGTTTTACCGAGCTTGCCGAGATCTCATGCCCGGATTATGAAATCATCAACTGGCATTTCTGCGACCGCAGCCTTCCAAAGGCAGTTGCACAGGTCTGCGAGAAAGCAGGAATCAAACGGCTTGGATTTGAAGAATGCTTTACCACATATGACAAATATGCAGAACTGGAACAGCTCCTTTCATCCTGTGGCACGACACTGGTTCCGACACGCAATATTATAGAAGAACTGCGCTATGCCAAATCCGAAGAAGAAGTAGCCAATACACGTATTGCCTGCGAGATTGCAGACAAGGCTCTGGAAGAACTCGTTCCTTATATCCGTCCGGGAGTCAGCGAGCGTGAATTATGTGCACGTCTCGAATTCAGCATGAAGATGCACGGTGCGCATGATCTTGGCTTTGAAACCATCCTGATCTCCGGAGCAAAGACCTCTCTTCTCCATGGAAAACCGGGTGACAAGCTGGTAGAAAAAGGCGACTTTGTACTGGTTGATTTTGGCGCTATGTATAATGGCTACATATCTGATATCACCAGAACTTTTGTTGTGGGCGAGCCGACAGAAAAGCAGAGAGAAATCTACGAATTAGTAAGAAAAGGACAGGAAACAGGTCTCATGAACATGGGTCCGGGCGTCCATGCGACAAAGCCGGATGCAGAAATCCGCAAGATCGTATCCAAGTATGAGGAATACTACTATTCAGGCATGGGACACGGTGTTGGTCTGGATCTTCACGAAGAACCATTCCTCGGCATCAACGGTACCCGCACAATGCTTCCTGGCTGTGTCATCACCATGGAGCCGGGAATCTATATTCCAGGCTGGGGCGGTGTGCGTATCGAAGATACCGTTCTCATTACCGAAAACGGTGCAGAACCTCTGACACACTTCCCAAAAGATCTGATGATCTTATAAATTTCTGCAAAAAACCGATGCTGCTCCAAGACTGTGATCTTCCTTCGGAGCGGCACCGGTTTCTATTTTTCTTACTGTTCTTCTTTCCATTCCTGAATCTCACCACAGGCGATCATCTCGCCCGAATCTCCGGATGGCTGTGTATGAAAATCATCCGGCATCGCATGAATGATAACCGTTTTCCCAATGATATCCTCCGGATAAAATCGGTCCGTATATACCGACATCCATGCAGAGCCATGGCAGCTTAATAAAGGCGGAAGATCTCCTGCATGCTGCGGGTGTCCCGTATCCCGCGGATTATAATGTCCATCAGCATCCGCAAACGGTTCCTGTGCGTTGCCCGTACATGACTTTCCCGCATGGATATGAAGCCCATGAAAGCTCTGACTGTATTCCCCATCTTTGTCTGTAATTCCACAAACCGACACGGTTACAAGCGTTCCTCCATGTGTATCAAAAAACCAGACCTTTCCATTCAGTTTTGGATAGTTCTTATTCCCGGCAATCAAGGCATAAGCTGCCGGCTTTCCCTTATAATCCATCTCTGCATCACACTCCTTGGAGCATTCTATGCAGACTTCACATGTAATATGCGTGTCAATTATTGAATCAGCATGGCATCTCCAAAGGAGAAAAATCTGTATCCTTCCTTTACAGCCTCCTCATAAGCCGCAAGTACATGTTCTCTTCCTGCCAATGCGGAAACCAGCATGATTAATGTTGACTCCGGCAGGTGGAAATTCGTGATCAGGCAGTCCAGGATCTTGAACTGATATCCCGGATAGATAAATATCTCTGTCCAGCCACTGCAGGCTTTCAGATGTCCTGTCTCATCCGCAGCCGATTCTATGGTTCTGCAGCTCGTCGTTCCCACGCAGATGACCCGGTGTCCGGAATCCTTGGCCCGGTTGATCTTTTCTGCCGCTGCTTCATCAATCATATAGAATTCGGAATGCATATGATGATCTGTGATTTCTTCAACCTTTACCGGGCGAAATGTTCCAAGCCCCACATGAAGTGTCACTCTTGCGATATTTACACCCATCTGCTCAATCTGTTCCAGAAGTTCCGGAGTAAAATGCAGTCCGGCTGTCGGGGCCGCCGCAGAGCCTGTATGTTTTGCATACACAGTCTGATAACGGTTTTTATCCTGAAGCTGATGTGTAATATAAGGCGGAAGCGGCATCTGTCCCAGCTGATCCAGAATTTCTTCAAAGATCCCTTCATAAGTAAACTGAACCAGACGGTTTCCTTCTTCCACGACATCGATCACTTCTCCGATCAGAAGTCCCTCGCCAAAGCTGATCTTTGTACCGATCTTAGCTTTCTTTCCAGGTTTTACTAATGTTTCCCAGATATTATTTTCTTTCCTTTTTAATAATAATATTTCTATTTTTGCATTTGTTCCAACCTTCGATCCTATCAATCTCGCCGGAAGTACTTTTGTATCATTGATAACCAGGCAGTCTCCTTCATGCAGATAGTCTACGATTTCTTTAAATACATGATGGGAAACAGCCCCAGACTCCTTGTCTAATACAAGAAGTCTGGAGCTGGAACGATCTTCAAGCGGATCCTGCGCAATTAATTCTTCCGGCAATTCATAATAAAAATCCTGACGTTTCATAATTATGAATTCCTTTCCTGTTGTTCTTCCTTCGGAAATTCCTCTTTGGGAAGTTCCTCTGTCAGTCGATATACGGTAGACGGAATCTGTCCCTCTCCTTTACAAGGTTCACTCACCGGCCATCCAAGTGTCGGTGGTTCCTCCTGTTCCCGCGACGACTGTATCTCTGTCTGTCTCTCCTCCGGTACCAACTGTGTATCTTCCTGTGCTTCTCCCGTCGGATTTTGCGAAGGAGGCACTGCCCCTTCCGCCGGCTGACAGACGGTCTTTACTTTGATTTTCTTCAGGTATACGACCCGTGTATCGCAGAGCATATCGTGAAGTCCTCTTTTTTCCTGATCGATACCGGCCATAATATATCCGATTCCGATGGTCATGCCACATAAGAATCGTCCAATCGTCTCTCTGTATATCACATTCAGAAGACTCAGTCTATCTTCCCCGTCCGCACTGACCACTCTGATATTCAGTGCTCTTTTTCCCAATGTTGTACCGGTATAGTATGTACATAATACGAAATACAATACCTGAAATACGTACAGGAGAATATCCTTCAGTGTATAATGGAACAATATATTTTCACTGAACACGGTTCCTCCTATAATGAGTGATACTATGCCAAGAACGAGTCTTACGATCGCCAGCCCGCCAAATACGATCAGGCTGTCCATTACATATGCTGCCAGCCTCACCCAGAATCCGGCATAGTCTATCTTCTGACTATCGTAACTGTTCTGCATAATACATTGGCACCCCGCTTTCCATACTTGCTGCGGTTTCCTTCAGAATCTGAGCTTCTGACTTCGGAATCAGCTTTTCTGCTTTTGAAAGAAACGAAGCCAGCACACTCTGCGTTGCTTCGAGTTCATAGAATTCGCCGGTTCCCAATTCGTCACGCATCTCACTTACCATATCATCATACAGAGCGATCTCATCAATCAATCCGTTGTCAATTGCCTGATTTGCAGTATAAGTGCGGCCATCTGCGAGAACTTTTACATCCTCCTCAGACATGCTTCTTCCCTCAGCCACGATACCAACGAACTTATTATAGTATTCGTCTACCTGCTCCTGATAGATCGCAATCTGCTCATCTGTCATCTGACTGCTGTCTTTATTGGCGCCGCTGGTAATGCTGACATAACGGATGCCAAGCTTTTCATACAGCCCTGACATATCATATCCTGACATAATGACACCAATCGAGCCGGTGGTCGTATTCGGATTCGCATAGATCTTATCTGCTGCCATTGAGACCATATATCCACCGGAAGCGGCATAATGTGCCATGTAATCCCAGATTGGCCTGCCGGTCTTTTCTTTATACTCTTTGAGCTTCAGATACAGCTCTTCCGATTCGTAGACGGTTCCTCCCGGGGAATCCACATATAAGAGGATTCCCACATTACCGGAGTCATCAATCAGATTGTCGATATAATCCAGTGTAGTCGCATGCTGATACCCTACCGCCTCACCAAATGCATTCGTATCCGCCTGTTCCTGAATCGTTCCTTCTACCCGGACGATTGCAATATAATCATTTACCGGCGGATTGAATTCATAAGACCCGGTGATGATATCGCCTACACTTTCTTCAAACAGCTGTCTGGAAAATGCATTCGTAAGAACACTTGCCACACTCGTTATGATAAACAGTACCACTGCTATTACCAGTCCAACGATCTGTTTTTTCTTCATATTGTAACTCCTTTTCTTTATTTACGAAGTTCAATACCCATCTCTTCCAGTGCCTTTAATATTCTGTCCATTGCTGCAGTCACATCCGCATCTTCAAGCGTCTTATCTTTTGCACGGAACACAATAGAGTAAGCGACTGATTTGAATCCGGCTTTAATCTGAGCACCTTCATAGATGTCGAACAGAGAATAGCTTTCCAGATATGCTCCACCCTTCTTCTCAATCACATCTTCAACCTGTCCAACAAGGATCTCTTTTGGCATAACCATACTGATATCACGGGTAACAGCCGGGAATCTGGCAATTCCGCTGTATTTTCTGTCAAATGTTGCTCTTGCAACAATCTCCGGCATGTCAATCACTGCAATGTAAGTTCTGGTTCCGATTCCATACGTATCAGCAACATCCGGATGTACCTCTCCCAGATATCCGACTACGACTCCGTCATAGATGATATTCGCCTGGCGTCCCGGATGCAGGAACGTTTTGCCTGCATTTGGATCGTAGGTTTCTTTTTTGTGCATTCCTACTTTATCAAAGAACTCTTCTACTACTCCCTTCATAGTGAAGAAATCTCCTTCTCCATACATACCCAGTGTGAACTGGACACGTTCTTCCGGAAGTTCGGTAAGCGGAAGTGCCTTCGGAAGATAGATATTGGCAAGTTCGTATAATCTTACATCTTTATTTCTTCTGTTATAATTGGTTGCAAGAGAGGTCAGCATTCCGTTAATAGAAGATGTACGCATAATACTGTAATCCTCTCCCAGTGGATTTTTGATCTCGATTGCCTGACGCAGTACGGAATCCTCAGGAATACGAAGCTTTTCATATACCTTCGGGCTTTCAAAAGAGTATGTCATTCCCTGACTGAATCCACAGAATTCTGCGATATCACGTGCAACCTGCTCAATTCTCAGTTTGAAGGACAGTTTTCCGGTCGTTGCTTCTCCCTTCGGAAGCGTTGTCGGGATATTATCATATCCGTAAAATCTTGCAACTTCTTCTGCCAGATCCGCAATACGGAACAGGTCATGACGGAAAGTAGGTGCAATCACCTCATTTGTCTCTTCATCATATTCCAGATCAATCTTCTTAAAGTAACCAAGCATATCTTCTTTGGAGATATTGGTTCCGAGAAGACTGTTGATCTTATCCTGGTCAAATGGTACTCTCACCGGTTCTTTCTTTTTCCCGTATACATCTACCATTCCGCCGACAACTTCACCGGCTCCCATCTCTTCTACCAGCTGACAGGCACGATCGATTGCAGCCTGTGCGTTATTCGGATCCAGGCCCTTTTCAAATTTACCGGATGCATCTGTACGAAGTCCGATCTTCTTACTGGATTTACGGATATTGGTTCCGTCAAAACAAGCTGCCTCGAATAACATGGTATGCACGTCATCCGTGATCATGGAATTCTCTCCACCCATGATACCAGCGATACCGATGGATTTCTTTCCGTCGCAGATCATCAGCACAGACTCATCCATCTCCCGCTCCTGACCGTCAAGAGTCGTAAACTTCTCACCCTTTGCTGCTGTACGTACTACAATCTCATGATCTTCGATCGTATCCAGATCATATGCATGCATCGGCTGTCCATACTCTTCCATCACATAGTTTGTAATATCGACCAGATTATTGATCGGGCGGATTCCTACAGATGCCAGACGTCTCTGCATCCATTTCGGAGACGGACCAATCTTAATATTTTTTACCACTCTCGCACAATATCTCGGACACAGCTCTGTATCTTTCACTGTAACCTTAATATAGTCATTCACATCCTCATCATTGCCTGTCGCAGTCACAACCGGCGGATAGAACTCTTTTCCAAATGTTGCCGCTGCCTCTCTTGCAATTCCGATCACGCTGAAGCAGTCTACACGGTTGGATGTAACCTCATATTCTACGACAACATCATCCAATCCCAGTGCTTTAATTGCGCTTTCTCCGACCACTGCGTCATCATCAAATATATAGATTCCATATTCCGGAGCCTCCGGATACATATCTCTGTCAGAACCAAGCTCCTCGATAGAACACATCATACCGCAGCTCTCCACACCGCGAAGCTTGCCTTTCTTGATCTTGATACCGCCGGCCACACGCTGTCCCGGCTCATGTCCGCCAGCCACACGTCCGCCGTCCAGCACAACCGGAACCTTATCTCCTTCCTTCACGTTCGGAGCACCGGTTACGATCTGTACTGTTTCTGTTCCTACATTTACCTGACAGATGATCAGCTTGTCTGCATCCGGATGTTTCTCGATCTTTTCAATCTGTCCGATTATGATCTTATCCAGATCAGCATCCATTTTTTCATATCCTTCTACCTTTGTACCGGACAAAGTCATTGCATCTGTATATTCCTGAGCCGTTACATCCAGATCCGGAACATACGCTTTTATCCATGATAATGAAGTATTCATTCTCTTTTTCTCCTCCTTATGAATTAGAACTGTTTCAGGAAACGAATATCATTTTCGTACAACAGTCTCATGTCATCGATTTCATATTTCAGCAGCGCGATACGCTCCAGACCGACACCGAATGCAAATCCGGTATATTCTTCCGGATCAATTCCACACATTTCCAGTACATGCGGATGTACCATACCACAGCCGAGAATCTCAATCCATCCGGATCCTTTACAGAACCTGCAGCCTTTTCCGCCGCATTTGAAGCATGTAACATCCATCTCCGCGCTTGGTTCGGTAAATGGGAAGTGATGCGGTCTGAATTTTGTCTTTGTCTCTTCACCGAACAACTCTTTTGCAAATACTTCCAGAGTTCCCTTCAAATCTGAAAAAGATATGTTTTTATCAATTACAAGTCCCTCGATCTGATGGAAGGATGGAGAATGTGTCGCATCCACTTCATCAGAACGGAATACACGTCCCGGAGACAGAATACAGATTGGGAGCTTACCCTGCTCCATGATACGTGCCTGTACCGGAGATGTCTGTGTTCGAAGTACAATATCTTTATTAATATAGAAAGTATCCTGTTCATCCTTTGCCGGATGTCCGTCCGGAATATTCAGTTTACGGAAATTATATTCGTCATACTCAATTTCCGGTCCTTCCACAACTTCATAACCCATACCGGTAAAGATCCTCTCTACCTCTTCGAGTGCGATTGTGTTCGGATGACGATGTCCGACGGTATTTTTCTTTGCCGGAAGAGTAACATCGATTACTTCCTGCTTCATCTTCTCTTCTCTGATGGCTCTTTCCATCTTTACTTTACTTTCTTCGAGAATACTTTCGATTGCCGCTCTCGTTTCATTGACCATCTGTCCTACCTTCGGTCTGTCTTCCGGTGCAACATCTTTCATTCCTTTTAATACTGCGGTAAGTTCCCCTTTCTTACCAAGGAATCTTACACGCACATCATTCAGTTTTTCCGGCACATCGGCCTGTTCAATGGCCTTCAGTGCTTCATCTTTGATGTTTTGAAGTTTGTCTTTCATCATTTTCTTCCTTTCATTTCTTTAAATTAAAGCATTATGATTCTTTTATAGGTAAAAAAAATCCCCATCCCGAAAGGGACGAGGTATAACCCGTGGTACCACCCTGATTCCCATATCCTTCCTTCGGATATGAGCACTCATAACATGCGTAACGTGCATATACGTCACCTTCTACTATTACTTCAAAAGTGCAGCTTACGTGGGAAATTCGTTTACCATCTGAACCAAAGGGAACTTTCAGCCCGGTGATCCCCTCTCTCTTTTGGAAAATGGAGCACTACTTACACGGTCATTGCTTTTAACTATGAATACTTAATTATTGTAACATAAGAATCGAGGATGTCAAGAAATAATTCTCTTACCTCCGCTCTTCCCCTTTCTGTTCACACTTTTCCTTAACCATAACATTCATTTCTCCGCCAAGCAGGATTCCATACATGCAGAAATACATCCATAACATAATCAGTACGATCGTCGTAAGGCTGCCGTACATTGTCGAAAACCCTTTGAATACATCCAGGTATACAGAAAAGATCCAGGACACGATCATCCATCCGACTGCTGTAAATGCCGCTCCGGAGAGCTGCTCCTTTATCCTGCCTTTCCGGTTCGGAAGGAACTTATAGAGCATCAGGGAAAATACTACCAGAAGGATAGGAGTAATGACGATCCTTATCCGAATCAGCTTGTCCGCGAACTGCTCCAGGAACGGAATATGCTCTGTAATGAATATATTCAGCGTATTACCAAATACAGACATTACCAGAAGAAATATAATCACAAGCAGGAACATGACGGTATAGATGGTCGCCCGGATTCGCAGAACGACATAATTTCTTGTCTCCTGACACTTGTAGATCATGTTCAGTCCATTTGTCATTGCAAGCACGCCTTTTCCGGCAGACCAGAGCGCCACAAGAATTGTAAGCGGGATGACACCCATCGACTGATTATACACCTGATTCACGATGGATGTGATCAATGTCTCTACCGAACTTGGAAATACCTGCAGAACAGCCGTCATGATATCAGCTTTTGTAACCGGTGTATATTGCACCATTGTAATCAGAAGCAGGATAATCGGGATCAGACTCAGCATGAAGAAATATGCTGCCTGTGCGGCATATGCTCCGACATGATCATTTCCTATCCTGCTCGTTATTTCAATTACTTTACTATACAGATTTTTTACTTTCTTCATTGTATTCTCCCGATATATTTAACCTATATTTTACTTGATTTTCACCGGTTTGTCTATTACATCTTAACTTCAACTGTGATCCCCTGAAAAAACAGGGTCAGTATCTCTATATAAGTTTTCCCGTTTTTTGCCATTTCATTTGCTCCGTTCTGGCTCATTCCGATTCCGTGCCCATACCCGCCTCCTCTGATCTTATATACATCTTCGTTCTTTTCGATTGTAAAAAATGCGCTCGGAAGCAGCGTCTGGCCGGGTACTTTTGTACCATCCTGTTTGATGATCTCATATCCACTTCCGCCAAGTGCCCTTCGGATCTTATTTTCTGTATCTACTGTTACACTCCCTTTATCACCCACTGCACAGATCTGGAGCACAATATTCCCGGCTCCTGTTCTTGTCACTTCTATACTTTTCAGTTTTCCAATGTCCTTCCCCGTATAAAAACCGATCAGTCCGGACAACACTTCTTCCGGAATGTCTGCTTCCCACCGGTACCATGGAAGGTCCTTTTCATAATCGCCGTTTTCTCCTCTTACTTCAACCGACTTCAGATATTGATTTGCTTCACTGACCGGTGTCCCCCATGCCCGGACATCCGTAGTGACACCACAGGAGGTTGAATAATAATACGCCGTTACTATCTGTCCGTGATAACAGAGTACCTGACCGGCCGTCTCTGAGACCGCCTGATCTGTCATCTCCTGCGGAAGACTGTTTCCATATACCTGATAATCTGTGCTGTCATTCACATGTGCTTCATATTCCGGATATGCATAGCTTTCCATCTGCTGCCATGCATAACTCCTTGCACACACCGCCTGAGCCTTTAATGCTTCCAGTTCATAAGAAGCCGGCATCTCGCTTGGAACTACTCTGCACAGATATGTTTCTACCGGAAGCTCATTGATGACCACGATTCCCTCCGGAGTCGTCCGAAGTTCCAGCACTCCCGCATAGGATGGATGTCCGCAGGCCCTCGTAATTCCCGTTACTGTAACTTCTCCTCCATCTCTGGCCTTTATCCGGACGATGCCGTCCTGAAACCATGTACTATCCGGCAGGAACTGAACCGTCTCCCCTTCCGCAGTTTCCAGTACCGTTTCACCTGCACAGATCTCCATGCCGCCTGCAGCACATACTTCTACCGAGGAATGTACCTCCTGCTTATACCCATCCGTCATGATCAGCACCCGAATAACGGAAGAGTCCTGTCCTGTTTCTTCCTGCGATGCTGTATTCCCATCCTGAATATCTGTCTCGTATTTCCGGTTGTTCTGATCCTGCTTTGCATATACTGCTGACAACAGACCGCAGACGATCAGAAGCATGATCAAAAGGGACATCCCAAGGTAAGACATCCGTTTCAATTCTTCATTTCTCAACGCTTTATTTTTTCTGTTTCTGCTCACTTGCCATGTAACCTCTTGTCCCAGGTCTTTCTCTAATGTATGCTTCAATATGTTCTTCTATGAACTCGTTTTATACTGCAAAAAAGGCAGCCACGCACGGCTGCCCTTTATCATTTGCATATCCCCAAAATGCCGGTTTCTGTATTTTGACTCCTAGCCACAGCTAGGTGGGTGTCCGCATCTGCTTTTTTGTCTTCCCCTGCATGATCGGGGGCCTGACATATTACAGAGATGTAGGAGTCCCGTTTAAAGTATTGTAGGTTCAAAATTACAGAAGTTATCGCACATCCCAGGTTTTGACTAAAATTATTATAACCTATTTACGTACATTTTACAACTCATAAAAGCGTTTTTTTATAACTGTGGACCAGCAGAAACTAATGCTTTTCCGGCTTCATTTCCTTCGTATTTTGCAAAGTTCTTGATGAATCTTCCCGCAAGGTCTTTTGCCTTCTCTTCCCACTGTGCAGCATCTGCATAAGTATCGCGAGGATCCAGAATTGCAGGATCAACGCCCGGAAGCTCTGTAGGTACTTCAAAATCAAAGTATGGAATCTTCTTTGTAGGTGCATTCAGGATATCTCCATTCAGGATTGCATCGATGATTCCACGGGTATCCTTGATAGAGATACGTTTTCCTGTGCCATTCCATCCTGTATTAACAAGGTATGCTTTTGCACCACTCTTTTCCATTCTCTTAACAAGCTCTTCTGCATATTTTGTAGGATGCAGTTCCAGGAATGCCTGTCCGAAGCAAGCAGAGAAAGTAGGTGTCGGCTCTGTGATTCCACGCTCTGTTCCTGCAAGCTTTGCTGTAAATCCTGACAGGAAGTAATACTGTGTCTGCTCTGGTGTCAGTACAGATACCGGTGGAAGTACTCCGAAAGCGTCTGCAGACAGGAAGATTACATTCTGAGCAGCCGGAGCGGAAGATACCGGACGTACAATCTTTTCAATATGATCAATCGGGTAAGAAACACGTGTATTTTCTGTTACGCTCTTGTCTGCAAAGTCAATCTTTCCGTCAGCGTCAAGTGTTACGTTCTCAAGAAGCGCATTACGTCTGATCGCATTGTAGATATCCGGTTCAGATTCTTTGTCCAGGTTAATTACTTTTGCGTAGCATCCACCTTCAAAGTTAAATACTCCATTGTCATCCCATCCGTGCTCATCATCACCGATCAGAAGACGCTTTGGATCTGTAGAAAGTGTTGTCTTACCAGTTCCGGACAGACCGAAGAAGATTGCTGTGTTCTCTCCGTTCATATCTGTATTTGCTGAACAGTGCATAGATGCAATTCCTTTCAGCGGAAGGTAATAGTTCATCATGGAGAACATACCTTTCTTCATCTCTCCGCCGTACCATGTATTAATGATAACCTGTTCACGACTTGTGATATTGAACACAACTGCAGTCTCTGAATTCAGTCCTAATTCTTTATAATTTTCAACTTTTGCTTTTGAAGCATTATAAACAACAAAATCTGGCTCAAAACTCTCAAGTTCTTCTGCGGTAGGCATAATGAACATGTTCTCAACAAAATGAGCCTGCCATGCAACTTCCATGATGAAACGGATCGCCATGCGTGTATCCTTATTCGCTCCACAGAAAGCATCTACTACATAAAGCTTCTTATCGCAAAGCTCTTTTACTGCAATATCCTTTACTGCTGCCCATGTCTCTTCAGAAGCCGGATGGTTATCGTTCTTGTACTCATCAGAAGTCCACCATACAGTATCTTTGGAGTTTTCATCCATAACGATGAATTTATCTTTTGGAGAACGTCCGGTATATACGCCTGTCATTACGTTCACTGCTCCAAGCTCGCTGACCTGTCCTTTTTCAAATCCTTCAAGACCTGCCTGTGTCTCTTCCTCAAATAATAATTCATAAGAAGGGTTGTGTACAATCTCTGTAGTTCCTGAAATGCCGTACTTACTTAAATCGATTTTCGCCATCTTTGTTTAACCTCTTTTCTATAAATTTGAGCGTCGTCGGAGCTGTTCATCCTATCCCATGTCCCGCAACAACGACATTTGTTCCATTATCGCATTTTTCTACAAAAAAGTCAACACTTTAACAATCTCTTTCGCGAAAGTTTATATCCTTTATTATTCATTTATTTTTCTCTTTTCCTAAAAATTCGTTTTCACTTTTACAAAAAATGCAGGATTAATCAATTAATCCTGCATTTTTTGTTTTTCCAATTATGAAATTTATTTATAATTAACATAAATATTCTTATATATTTAAAATCTTCTCCACTGTCTCGCGCATATTATCCTTCTCGCATTCCAGGGTATGCAGAACATTTGCATTCAGAATATCCTGAATTGCCTGTGGCATCTCTACACCGGACACAGTCTCCAATACTTTCAAGAGATCCAGTTCATCCATATCTGCATACTTTTCATCGATTGCCGTCAGAACACTTTTTACAAACTTATACGGACTTGCAGTAGATGCAACCACACTCTTTTTGGAATCCAGTGAGTTTTCCTGATATTTCCCGCATACATAAGATGCCACCGCAGTGTGTGTATCGATCACATATCCGGTCTTATTGTATACTTCCCTGATATTCTGAGCACATTCTGCTTCCGTTGCATATCCTGACACAAAATCATTCATTCGTGCCTTCATATCATCCGTTATCTCATATACACCTCTGCACTTCAGATCTTCCATCATCTGCTTTGTCTTCTGATCATCTTCTCCTGATATCAGATAGATCAGACGTTCCAGATTGCTGGAGATGAGAATATCCATAGACGGAGAAGAAGTAAGTACGAACTCACGATTTCTGTCATAAGTTCCGGTCTGGAAGAAATCAAACAGAACTTTATTCTCATTGGATGCACATACAAGCTTATCGATCGGCACTCCCATCTGCTTTGCATAATAGGCCGCAAGAATATTTCCGAAGTTTCCTGTCGGAACAACAACATTGATCTTCTCTCCTAGCTGAATCTCTTCATTTTCCAGAAGTTTTGCATATGCATATACGTAATATACGACCTGTGGAACAAGGCGTCCGATATTAATGGAATTAGCAGAAGAAAACTGATAACCATTATCTTCCAGCTTCTTCGCCAGCTCCGAATCTTCAAACATCGCTTTCACACCGCTCTGTGCATGATCAAAATTGCCATGGATTGCCACAACATCTACATTATTTCCCTTCTGAGTGACCATCTGGAGCTCCTGCACTCTGCTGACACCGTTTTTCGGATAGAATACGATGATTCTGGTTCCTTCCACATCCGCAAATCCGGCGAGTGCAGCCTTGCCTGTATCTCCGGAGGTTGCAGTAAGGATCACAATCTTATTCTGCACCTGATTCTTCTTCGCAGATGTCGTCATGAGATGTGGCAGAATCGAAAGTGCCATATCCTTAAACGCAATCGTTGCACCATGGAATAATTCCAGATAATAGGTATTGTCTACTTTTACCAGTGGCGCAATCTCTTTTGTATCAAACTTACTGTCATATGCCCTGGTGATACAGTTTCTCAACTCTTCCTCCGTAAAATCTGTCAGAAACTGCTTCATTACGGTATATGCCGTCTCCTGGTACGTCATTCCCTTCAGTTCTTCCATAGAAACATCCAGCACCGGAAGTTTTTCCGGAACAAAAAGTCCTCCGTCCGGAGCAAGTCCTTTTAAGATTGCTTCTGAAGCTGTCACTCTGAGATTGGAATTTCTTGTACTTTTATAATGTAGATTCATTCTCTTTTCTTCCTTCCATACTTACTTTAATCTGCTTTTCGAAACAGAATGAAAAGCACGGCACTGATCGCCATCAACACAGGATAGAACAGATACGGCATAATCTGAAACGGAGTAAGTCCGGTAAGACCCGCCGCTGACAGAAGCTGTGCTCCATATGGAATCAGCCCCTGCCCCACCGATGTGAAGATATCCAGCAAAGATGCAGATCGTCTCGGAGACACATGAAATTCTTCACTGATCTCCTTTGCGATCGGTCCTGTCATAACGATTGCAACCGTATTGTTTGCTGTACACATATCTACAAGAAGTGACAGACCTGCAATTCCGATCTCAGCTCCGCGCTGTCCTTTGATTCTCGTTTTTATCATATTCAGAATAAAGCGAATTCCCCCATATTCCTTTACCAGTGACACAATACATGCCACGATCATAGATATCACCGTAATATCATACATCCCGGTCACACCGTTTCCTACTGCAGAGAACATCTCTCCCAGCGCAAGGCTTCCGGTCGCAACTCCAATAACCAGCGACAGCACTGTACCTCCGATCAGCACCAGAAACACATTGATTCCGATCAGTGCACCTGCAAGAACGACAAGATACGGGATGACCCTCAGAACATTATATGTAAGTTCTTCATTTAATTCGCATTCTCCATGCATTGTCAGTACAAAAAACAGCACCATAGTGATCAACGCTGCAGGGAGCACGATCAGAAAGTTCTCTCTGAACTTATCCCGCATTTCACATCCCTGTGTCTTGACCGCCGCGATCGTCGTATCTGAAATCATGGACAGATTATCTCCAAACATCGCGCCGCATACAACCGCTCCTATACAGATTGCCAGAGCAAATCCGGTCTTTTCACTGATACCGACTGCAATCGGAGCCAGCGCTGCGATCGTCCCCATAGATGTCCCCATGGAAACGGAGATAAAGCATCCGATCACAAACAGTCCCACTACTGCAATCCCTGCCGGAAGAACAGAAAGTCCCAGATTGACTGTACTCTCAACTCCGCCTGCTGCCGTGACTGCTCCGGAAAATGCACCGGCACACAGATAGATCAGACACATCGTAATGATATTGTCATCTCCGACTCCCTGTGCCGCAATTCTGATCTTATCATTAAAGCTCAGCTCACTGTTCTGCAAAAAGGCAATGAACAATGCAATCAAAAATGCTACTATTGCAGGCATCGCATAAAAATCCCCCGTCACGATGCCCGAGCCCAAAAATATTACCAGGAAAACTCCTATCGGCAGCAATGCTGCCGCGTTACCTCTCTCTTGACCCATTCCAACACCTCTTATTTACTTTTTCTTACTGTTTGTATACTTTACAAGGCCTCCCGCCGCAATCAGCTTCTGCATGAATTCCGGGAACGGCTGTCCCTGGTATTCGGTGCCTTTGGTTCTATCATAGATTTTTCCGTTGTCAAAATCAATCTCCACCTCATCCCCTGCTTCAATCTCTTTTGCTGCTTCCGGACACTCTATGATCGGAAGTCCGATGTTGATTGCATTTCTGTAGAAGATTCTTGCGAATGTCTCAGCGATCACGCAGCTGACACCGGCAGTCTTAAGACAAAGCGGCGCATGTTCTCTGGAAGACCCGCATCCAAAGTTCTTATTTGCCACAATGATATCCCCCGGCTGAACCTTGTGAACGAATTCCGGATCAATGTCTGCCATAGCATGACTTGCAAGTTCCTGCGGATCAAAAGAATTCAGATACCTTGCAGGAATAATTACGTCCGTATCAACGTTGTCACCATATTTAAAAACGTGTCCCAATGCCTTCATTATCTGTCACCTACTTTCTCTGGATTTGCAATACATCCTGCTATCGCACTTGCTGCTGCCACTTCCGGGGAAGCAAGATATATCAGTGAATCCACATGTCCCATTCTTCCGACAAAATTACGGTTTGTTGTAGATACACACTTTTCTCCTGCTGCCATAACTCCCATGTGGCCACCCATACAAGGTCCACAACTTGGTGTATTAACTGCACATCCCGCATCTACAAAGATATCCAGAAGACCTTCTGCAATACACTGCTTGTAGATCTTTTGTGTTGCAGGTATCACCATCACACGAACATCCGGATGAACGGTACGTCCCTTGAGAATTGCTGCCGCTCTTCTCATATCCTCCATTCTTCCGTTTGTACAGGATCCGATCACTACCTGATCGATCTTGATCGGCTCCATTGCTTCGATCTCATCAATCGTCTTTGCGTTGCCCGGAAGATGTGGGAACGCCACTGTCGGACGTACTTCAGAAAGATCGATCTCAACAACTTCATCATATTCTGCATCTTCATCTGCTTCGAATACCTGATAAGATTTCTTTGTATGCTCTTTCAGATAGCTTTCTGTCTTTTCATCCACCGGGAAGATACCGTTCTTGGCTCCGGCTTCAATTGCCATATTAGCCATTGTAAATCTGTCATCCATAGAAAGGCTTGCAATACCCTCTCCTGTAAACTCCATAGATTTGTACAGTGCTCCGTCTACACCGATCTTACCGATAATATGAATGATAATATCTTTACCACTTACGTATGGTCCCGGTTTCCCGGTCAGCACAAACTTAATTGCTCCCGGAACCTTGAACCACAGTTCTCCGGTTGCCATTCCGGTTGCAATATCCGTTGTACCCACACCTGTGGAAAACGATCCAAGAGCTCCATATGTACATGTATGCGAATCCGCACCGATAATACATTCGCCGGCGGCTACAACTCCCGCCTCCGGAAGAATTGCATGCTCTACTCCTGATTTGCCCTGTTCAAAATACCAGGACAGTCCCTGTTCTCTGGCAAACTCACGAATTGCTTTTGAATTTTCTGCTGATTTAATGTCCTTATTCGGGGTAAAATGATCCGGTACAAGAACCACTTTATCTTTATCAAATACGGAATCTGCCATTTTTCTGAAAATAGGCAGTGCCATTGGTCCTGTGATATCATTTGCCATAACCACGTCCAGCTTTGCTTCAATCAGCTGTCCTGCGGTTACAGATTCCAGGCCGGCATGTGCTGCCAGTATTTTCTGCGTCATTGTCATTCCCATAACAATTATTCCTCCTTATATGTCTGGTCTTACGCTGTATTTTAACACAGATAAATATATTGGTGCAACAAAGAATGGTGATGAATTTCTTCACCACCATTTCACCTTTCCTTTATTTACATATCTGCATGCATTTTCTGTCTTCTTATATTGTGCAGATATGGGATCTCGATCGGATCGATCGGATCAATCGGATTCTCAATTTTCCCTTTCTCCGTTCTGCTGTGTTTCTTGAGAAGCGCCCCTCCTCTGTTATAAAACCAGAATGAGTATGTCAGAATCTTATGTGCTGCTCCCATCTTATCTTTAACCGTCTTGCCATAGAGAGCACCGCCCGTTTCAATCTGTGCCTTACTTCGGATCAGGGAGATCAGCTCGGTCTCACAGGTGACGCGTTCCGGAAGAATTGTATATCCCATTCCCACACAGTCCTGTTTGTGTGCATCGCTTCCTCCGATTCCCGGTTTTTTATATTTTTTTGCAAGTTTCATTGCTCCGTCATTTGAGGCTTCCGATTCACACGCATTAAATGCTTCGATAAAATCAAAACGTTTGATCAACTCCGGAGATTTGTAGAATCTGTTTGTATTCGTAAAACTCAGATACTTTTCTCCACAGGGATGTGCCGGTCCCAGAATTCCACCATGGCGATGCACAAAATCAATCAGTACACTGACCGGCAGACCTTTT
Organism: Dorea sp. YH-dor226; assembly: GCF_039832105.1. Taxonomy (NCBI): domain Bacteria; kingdom Bacillati; phylum Bacillota; class Clostridia; order Lachnospirales; family Lachnospiraceae; genus Dorea; species Dorea sp. YH-dor226. Next base: position 53,140 of record NZ_JBDOHS010000014.1, read on the forward strand.
AATTCCAGAAGTCTCATCTTCACACCCTCCGGCATGATACAGATAATATGCCCGGCATCCAGAGTATCATACTCGATGCCTTTGAGCACAACAAAATCTTCGTGCATCTTTCCCTTCATGTGATTCTTCCAATGACGATATCCATGATACGTATCATGATCCGTGATCAACATTCCGTCAAATCCTTTTTCCTTTAAGATCATGATATACTCGTCCAAGCTTACCTTGCTGTCAACAGATCCTTCCCGCACGTGACAATGCATATCCAGTTTCATAAGTAAGCCTCCTTCACAATAATCTTAACAATATTATAGCACATCCTGTTCAAAATACAACTAAGCCAGAATACTGTTAATTAGATTATTTTTCCATTATTAACAGACCTTTTCACAAAAACCGCACACATAATCCATACAATCATATAAAGATATCCCGGCACTTCAATCTCCGAAAAACTATACAGCAGCATCAACATCATCTGAACTGCAATTCCTGTAATAGCAACAACCATTTTCATCTTTTCTGACATAAAATACACCTCTCCTTCCATAGTGATTACTATAGCAGAAGAGGTGTGTCATAAAATGGACTCATTTTCCTATTATCCACAATACTTTTTAATCGTCTTCATCCTCTGAATCTTCCATATCTTCATCAAGAACCATTCTCGCTTTTTCCACTTCAGATTCCATGGATTCCTGATCTCTGACTTTTCTGGAATATATCTTTTCTTTCTTTCCGACCTTTCTGGAATGCATCATTGTCTGAATCATCCAGCCGATCACAGCGAGTGCTGCACTGAGCGCATATCCGATCCAAACCGTATTGCTCATTCCGAACAGAACAGGAAGGGCCATACCTGCTTCCGTTCCGCCGGTAATTCCGGTAATCAATATTACAATCAGATCCGTAAAAAGCACAGCCAGAACAGCAAGAATAATCGATACTGCCAGACAGATGATAATGACGATCAGATTCGTTGACCGAATCAGAAGGCTCATTGTTCCCATACTATAAAAAAAGGTCACTAAAAAGACGCCGAACTTTTTCAAAACAGCAGCCAGTATACACAGAATAAGAGCTCCCGCAGCAGTAACACCAATCATTGCCGTTCCATTCAGCCCCGCCACTACGCCTGCGGCGATTCCGATCCCTGCCCCGAGCACAAGACCAATCAATGCGGCAAGCACCCGGACGATCTTCAATCCGAAAATCGCAATCACGAGTCCAATCACAATCGTGACGACCGCAGCTCCCGTAACAATCTGAGACGCTCCCTCAAGTATCGCATCTGCTGATCCGTCCATATCCTTCAGCATATCCAGCATGTTCATCATTTCGTTCATTGTTTCTAATCTCCTTCAATTCTTGTCAATAACGATACGCATATAAAAAACCTATTTTATTATATCAGTCAGATATTCAATCGTAAAGAGAATCCTGAAAAAATCCCTTTCAGATACCAAAAAGAGGCTGTCACCGCAACAGCCCCTCTCCATACATGTTTCCCTAGAACTCAACTGATCCCGTCTCTGTACCGTTAATTACATAATAAACAGTCGTTTCTTCCGGCTTTATGTATAAATCCATCGTCTTGATATCTCCAACTTTCTTTCCGGAAGCTGTCCATGCCTTTTTCACTCTGGCAATGATATCCTTTTCTTCGACTTCTTTTCCTCCGTACTGAACAACAGCACTTACTTTCATTTCTTTCTTTGCTGCATTCTTCTTTGCTGCAGGTTTTTTAGCAGTTGCTGCTTTCGTCGTTGTCTTTTTTGTAGTTGTTGCTTTCTTTGCAGGTGCTTTCTTCTCAGGTGCCTTATCCTCTGTTGCTGCTTCTGTTGCAGGAGTCTTTGCCGTCTCTGCTTTTGCTGATACTTTTACAGTCTCTGCTTTTGTTGCTGTTTCCTTTACAGTTTCGGTTTTCGGGGTTACTGATGTTGCTTTTTTTGTAGCCATTATAATTCCTCCTCATTGTCCTAAGCTTCGTCACCTAGACTTGACTATTATATCACAATATCTGGAAAATGCAATTATAAGCTAAAATTCCATAATTTTATGCGTATATTCCCGAATGACCTTTGCAGATTCTTTAAATCTGGTCAGCTCCTGGCCCGTCATATGAATCTCCAGCACATCAGACGCTCCTGTTCTGTTCAGAACAACCGGAACTCCACAGTATACATCCTTCTCTCCGTACTCTCCTTCCAGCAGTGTGGATACCGGAATAATACGGTTCTCATTATGGAGAATCGCCTTGATCACACCGACAGCAGTCGTTGCAACTCCATAATAGGTAGTTCCCTTTCTGTTGAGAATCTCCCAGCCCTCCTGTGCCGTTTTCATGACCAGACTGTCCAGATCCACGTCTCCGACGAGCTCCGGGTTATCACGAATAATATCATAAAATGGTTTGCCCGCCACCGTTACTGCAGACCATGGCACCATCTGTGAATCCCCGTGTTCACCCATGGAAAATGCATACACACTTCTCGGATCCACGTGGATCAGTTCTGCAATAAAGTTCTTCAGACGTGCAGAATCCAATGCAGTGCCTGTACCGATCACCTGATTCTTGGGAAGTCCGGATAATATCTGTACATAATGTGCGATAATATCCACCGGATTCGATATGATCAGAAAAATACCGTCAAACCCGCTTTCCATAATCGGCTTTACGATCGACCTGGTAATCTTTGCAGATGCTTCCAGCGTATCCAGCCGTGACTGTCCCTGTCTTGGAGGTGCTCCTGCTGTAATCACAATAATATCCGCATCCCCACAATCCTCGTAATTTCCCTGATATACCTTGGTATTTCTGTTCAGGTACTCCACACAGTCCTTGAGATCCAGCACTTCTCCCAATGCTTTTTCCTGATTGATATCTACCATCATAATCTCATCACAGACTCCCTGTGTCAGCAGACTGAAAGCAGTAGATGATCCAACCAGACCACATCCGACAATTACCACTTTACTTTTATTTGTTGTCATATCTTCTTTCCTCCTTTGATCATATGACATAAGCTGTCTATAGAAAAAACGGCAGAATATCTCTTACAGACATCTCCGCCGCTTTGCTCTCCTTCATCCAATCATATTCTTTTTACGTCTTCCTGTCAAGTTTTTCACGAAATCAGTTCAAGTATCATACCAGCTATCACTGCCGTGACGTATAATACTCCCAGGATTTTAAAATTTTCACTTTTATTATGATTCATGCGGAACAATACCACCAGTCCGATTCCTGCCCCTGTACAGAGTCCGGCAATCACCGATGCAAATGAGATGGCACCGCTCAGATACAACTGTGTAAGAATCACCGAGGCCGCACAATTGGGGATCAGTCCGATCACAGCAGCAATCATTGGCTGAAATATCGTATCTCCAAGCAGCAATGTCGATAACCGGTCAATTCCGATTAATTCGATACACAGATTTAATATTCCCGTAAATACCAGAAGATATACAGTCATTTTCACTGTATGATTCCATGCAGGCTTTACAATCCCCGCATGTTCTCTGTGACAGCCGCAGTCATGGCACAGATTGCCGTTTGCTTTTGGTATGGATATTCTGTCTTTCAGAAACAGATCCGCCACATATCCTGCCACAATGGCAATCACGACCTTTGTCACCAGAAGAACACCCACTTTCCCTGCATACTCCGGCTTTCCGAGTATGATCAGTATCGCTTCATCAGAAGTTGCCACAAATACAGACAACAAAGTTCCGACAGAGATAATTCCTCCCGCATACAGATTCGCTGCCATCACAGAAAAGCCGCACTGTGGAACACAGCCAACGACTGCTCCGGCCACAGGGCCTGCTTTTCCCACCTTTGCAAGCAGCTTTGCAGAAAAATCTCCGGAATAATGCTCCAATGCTTCAATCATCAAAAATGCCGCAAATAAAAAAGGAAGCATTTTCAGGCAGTCCAGGCAAGTATCAATCAACACATCTATCAACATTTCCATATATTTATAATCCTTCCTTTTATTTTAACCTAATATATCTATTCTAGTTGTTCCACATTGATTTTTCAAGCTGTAATTTTCATTGTTACCGTTTTCAATATGCTGACCAAACAGTTCTCGGACATTGTTCGGTACCGGATCTTAAGCACAGGAAAGGGACTGCCGTAACTTCATTACTGCAGTCCCCATATGACATTATACAGTCTCCGGTGTTGTTGCCACAAGAAATCCTCTTTTTTTCAGTTCCTCTTCGATCATATCCAGCGTCTCTTCACTGTCTGCACTCACACGATGATAATGATAATTCGATGTGATGTTTTTTAGCGGACTGGACTTTCCCCGTCGGATATCTTCCATAAATTCCGCTGTCTTTCTCCTCGAATTCACGCCGAGTTCAGCTTCCATCGTACCATATACCCTGTGATGTATCATGACATTTTCCACGCAGCCGCCCAGATCAACGATCGCATTCAGTTCCTCTTCCAGCTGTTCGTCTGTATGATGTACCTTAAACGTTCTGCTGACTGATTTTACTGTATTCAGAATATAACCGCGATTGGTAGAGATAATATCATAACCTGCAGCACGGATCAATGCTATATCCTGTACGATTACCTGACGGCTTACACCATAGGCAGAGGCAAGCTTCGTTCCCGAGACCGGCACCTGGCTATCCTTTATCTGCTGAACAATCTGTTTTCTTCTGTCTGTACCCGTCATTCTTCCGTCGTCACCTCCATATATTTCCTGATTCTTCTATTATAATACAACTTGAAGATTCTTTAAAGAAATATCAATAATTGGTGCAGAATGTGTCAATGCCCCACTGGAAATATAGTCTACGCCAAGAGAAGTAAGTCTGCCGATATTCTCTCTGGTCACATTGCCGGAACATTCCGTCTCTGCTCTTCCATCAATCAGCCGTATAGCTTCCTGCATCTCTTCTGCCGACATATTATCCAGCATAATGATATCGGCACCTGCTTCTACCGCTTCTTTTACCATCTCAAGATTCTCAACTTCCACTTCTATCTTCCGGACAAACGGAGCATATTCTTTCGCCATCTGCACTGCTTTTGTCACACTGCCCGCTGCTCCGATATGATTATCCTTCAACAGAACTCCGTCGGACAGATTATAGCGATGGTTATAACCGCCACCGACGCGTACTGCATATTTTTCAAATATCCGCATATTCGGAGTTGTCTTTCTCGTATCCAGAAGCTTTGTATTACTTCCTTCCAGCAGACTTGCAACTGAATGCGTATATGTCGCAATTCCGCTCATTCTCTGCAGATAATTAAGAGCAACCCTTTCTCCTGACAACAGAACTCTGATATCACCTCTTACCTTCCCCATCAACTGTCCGCTGGAAACCATATCTCCATCTTTACAGTAAAATTCTGTTTCTACATTTTCATCCAGAAGCTCAAATACTCTCTGAAACACCAAAAGCCCGGCAATAATTCCATCCTGCTTGCAGATCAGATCTACTTCTCCCGGAACCGCTTCTTTCATCACTGCATTCGTTGTTACATCCTCACTGGAAATATCTTCTCTCAGCGCTTCCATGATCAGATGATCTGCCTGTAATTTCATTGTGATTGTATTCATAAGTTTTTCTCCTTTTTGCCATATTGCGATTCTGTTTTTATATTACACGATCCCTCTGGATTTTAGAAGCCGCTCTTTTCGCAAACACCAGACTTTCCAGCAGGGAATTGCTTGCCAGCCGGTTTTTTCCATGTACGCCGTTGCAGCTGGTCTCCCCCACTGCATACAGATGCTCCATGGATGTTCTGCTGTCAGAATCCACCCAGATGCCACCCATAAAGTAGTGCTGCGCCGGCACGACCGGTATACATTCCTTTGTCACATCATAACCTTCTTCCAGACAATGCTGATAAATATTCGGGAAATGATTTAATATCTTTTCTTTCGGTATATTTTCCATCGAAAGCCATACATAGTCAGTTCCATCTTTTTTCATCTGTTCTCGGATTGCTTCTGTCACAACATCCCGCGGAAGCAGTTCATTCACAAATCGCTCTTTATTCTTATTGTATAACACGGCTCCCTCCCCGCGTACGGATTCGGAGATTAAAAATCTTCTTCCCGATTTTTTCGAGTACAGTGTCGTCGGATGTATCTGCACATAGTCCAGATGTTCCAGTCGAACACCATGTTTTTTGGCAATATCGAGTGCGTCTCCCGTCAGATGAGGGAAATTCGTAGAATGCTGATATCTTCCGCCAATTCCGCCGCTTGCAAGAATGGTATCTCTGGCATGAATCTCCAGTATTTCCTGTCCGCATGTGGCAATGATACCAGTACATTTTCCTTCTTCTTCTATGATATCCGTCATCGTTGTATATTCATACAACTCTACATTATCAAGTTTTTTCACCTGTGCAAGGAGCTTACTTGTAATCTCTTTTCCGGTCACATCCTCATGGAACAGGATTCTCGGTTTTGAATGCGCTCCTTCTCTTGTATAGGCAAACTCTCCATCTTTCTTTTCGAATTCCACACCATAAGCAACCAGATCTTTGATAATATCACGCGAACTTCGAATCATGATATCTACAGATTCTTTCCGGTTTTCATAGTGTCCTGCCTTCATTGTATCTTCAAAATAGCTGTCATAATCTTCTTCATCTCTGAGTACGCAGATTCCTCCCTGTGCCAGAAACGAATCGCTGCTCTCAAGATCAGACTTCGTAATCAGTACAATCTTCTGGTCTCCCGGCAGATTCAATGCACTGAACAGCCCACCGACTCCGCTTCCTACAACAACAATGTCTGTATCTATTATCATATATCTACCCTCCAGGCTCCGGAAAGATTCTATTTTGCAAGTTCCAGCATCCGCTCAAGAGGCTTTTTGGATGCTTCTCGAAGCTCTTCTGTGACAAGAATCTCATTGTCGCCGGTTTCAAGAACATGCAGAATCTTTTCTAATGAGTTTTTCTTCATATTCGGACATGTCGGAACAGACTCCGGGAAATAAAACTTCTTATCCGGATTATCTTTATGTAATTTGTATGAAACTCCTTCCTCTGTACAGATGATGAATTCCTGATCTTCACTCTCTGTTGCATACTTGATGATTCCGGATGTGCTTCCGATATAATCAGAGATCTCCAGAATCTCACCTCTGCACTCCGGATGTGACAGTATCTTTGCTTCCGGATGCTCTGCTTTTACTTTCAGAACGTCTTCAGCCTCTATTCTTTCATGTGTAGGGCAGAAGCCTTCGTTATATACAAAATTCTTCTCCGGAACCTGTCCTGCTATGTAATGTGCCAGGTTTCTGTCCGGAATAAAGAATATATTCTTATTCGGAAGTGCCTTTACAATCTTGACTGCATTGGCGGAAGTTACACACACATCAGAATACTGTTTCAGATCTGAAGTAGAATTAATGTAACATACAACTGCCAGATCCTCATAAGTATCCCGCATCTTCTGTATCGTCTCTGCATTCGCCATATGTGCCATCGGACAGTCTGCTCCAAGATCCGGCATCAGCACCGTCTTTTCCGGATTCAGAGTCTTGGCGCTTTCACCCATGAATTCCACGCCGCAGAATACGATTGTCTGTTCCTTCAGACTGACAGCCACTTTGCTGAGATAAAAAGAATCTCCGATATAATCTGCGATATCCTGTACCTCCGGTCTCACATAATAATGTGCCAGAATCACTGCATTTTTCTCTTTTTTTAATTTTTTAATCCGATCAACAATATCCATAATCTTTTCTCCTCTTAACTCAAACTTTCCCTATTATATCACTGTTATTTACATGTGACAAGACATATGTATTTACATTATTTTTTTAACAAATATGTATTTTTCTTAACATTTTACACAAAAATTACTCATCGCAATGCTATAATATACACATGTGTTTTGTCAGATCAGGTAACTTACAGAAAGAGAGGTATATTTTGTTATGATACAGCCTGTAAAAATGGAAGAGATTGTTCACCACAACAATCTTTCGGCGAAAATCCTGCCGCAGACGCTGTCCGGTGATAACTTCCGTGTTCCTCCCCACTGGCACAAGGATATAGAACTCAACCTCATACTGTCCGGTACTTCCCTCTCCATCGTCGATGGAAGACCATCCATATTGACTTCCGGTGACATGTGTGTCATCAACAGCAGAAAAATACATTCCGGAGATACCCCCGACGAATCCGTACCGATCAGATTAATTACGATTCAATGGGATTATGATTTTTTCACCAGATATTGCCCTGATTTTCCGAAGTATCAGTTTTCTCTGACCGGCCGGGCAGACATTCTTCCCGAAATACGCAGTCGAGTACTGCAGATTGCAGATCTCTATGCCGCAAAAAAGCCGTATTATGAGATGAAGATCAGTGCGTTGCTTTTAGAGACCGGATATCTGTTACTCGAGCATTGTCTGGAAGAAAATCCATATTATTACGACTACGAAAGCACCCGGAAAGCAATACAGATACAAAACGCCATCACTTATATGGAAGAAAACTATTCTCAACAGATATCACTTACACAGATTGCAGATCAGGCAAACATGTCTCCGGCATATTTCTCCAGAAAGTTCAAGCAGCTTACCGGCATCAATTTCTCCGAATGTCTGGCTCTGTATCGTGTACAGAAAGCCCGGGATGAACTGATGAACACAGAAAATACAATGACAGAAATTGCCTTCAACAACGGTTTTGCCAATGTAAAATCATTTATACAATACTTCAGGAAACAATACCACACAACACCAAAGCAATATCAAAAAGCCCATAAAACTTAGTTTTACAGGGCTTTTTTTCATGTATCCGGACAAAATATGACAATTTTCAGTCAATAGAAGGGAATACTTTCAGGCATTCTCCTGCTACAATAAGAACAGAATCAGTTTATTTGATATTAACAGGAGGATAATTGGAAATGGGAAAATGGAGAATGCGAATTGGCTACGGAGTTGCCGACCTTGCATGTACATTAATTTTTTCAATGATAGCATCTTATCTGATGATCTTCTACACAGATGTCTTCGGAATCAGTGCCGCAGTCGCAGGAACGATGATGTTCCTTACAAAGATAATAGAAGGATTTCTGGATATCCTGGCAGGTCTGATCATCGACCGTACCAATACCCGATGGGGACGCAACAGACCGTATTTCTTATTTGGAGCCATACCGCTTGGTCTTGTCACCATTGCAGTTTTCTGCGCTCCCCCTCTTGAAGGAAGCAGTCGAATCATCTATGCCTTTTTGTCATATGTGCTTCTGAGCTTCATCTATGCGCTTGTGAATATTCCGCTCACCTCAATTCTTCCGACTCTGACATCAGATTCGAAAGAACGCACGGTGCTGGTCACTGCCCGTATGATCTTTTCCATGATTGCTGCTACCATTATTACAACTTTTACGACACCTCTGGTACATTACTTTGGAAATGGAAATTCCAGAAAGGGATATCTGATCACGGTATCCATCTATGCTGTGACAGCTGCATTCCTTTTCTTTGTTACATTTAAAAATACAGAAGAGGTAATCCGCCCCGCTTCCAAGGGCGAAAACTCTTCCATTCGAAAGGATTTCCGGTCTCTGAATTCTCAGTGTCTGGTCATGTTTTTGCTTGGATTCTGCTATTTTTCCATGTTCAATATCCGGAGCACCTCGATCATCTATTACTTTACCTACAATCTGGAAAGAGTAGAACTGATTCCGACCATCGGCCTTCTGGGAACCTTTTCCGGTCTTCCTGTACTGCTTTTGCTTCCATATATTACAGGCAAAATCGGAAAGCGCAATTCCGTAATTACCGGAGCAGCCATCTATATCGCCGGAACCCTGCTTATATTCGTCTCGGGCGACATCCTTCCTCTCCTGATGTGTGGACTCGTCATCACCGGCTGCGGCATGTATCTGATCCAGGCAACTTTCTTTACAATCTGCCCGGATGTCATAGATTACTGTGAATACACAAGCGGCAAAAACATTGCCGGTATGATCACTGCATGCTCCGGTCTGCTCTCCAATACAGCCATGGGAGCCAGCAGTTCCATTCTGGGGCATCTTCTCAAAGCAGGCGGATATGTTGCCAATCAGAAGCAGACTGCATCTGCGCTAAGGAGTATCCAGATCAGTTTCATCTGGATCCCCATTGTCCTGTGTATCGCAATCATTCTGCTGATCCGGTTCTTCAGGCTGGATTCCATTATGCCAAAAGTTCAGAAAGAACTGGCGAAACGCCGGGCACTTTCTTAACCAAAAAAAATATCAAAAAGGAGAAAGACTATCTATGAGTAAAAAACTAAAAATCGGTGTTGTCGGTATCAGTTTCGGTATGGAATTTGTCGCAATCTATAAAAAACATCCGGATGTTGCGTCCGTCGTCATTGCCGATACTGATGAGAGACTTCTTAAGATTGCACAGGAAAAATTCGGATTCCGCGAAGACGAATGCTTTACAGACATTCAGCCCATGCTGGATGATCCGGAAGTAGACGCCATCCATATCGTCACCCCGCCTGCAACACACGCAGAATTATCCATACGTGCACTGAATGCCGGAAAACACTGCGGGTGTACCATTCCAATGGGAATGTCCTTAGAAGAACTGTATGCCGTCATTGAAGCCAGGAAAAAGTCCGGAAAGCAATATATGTTCCTGGAAACCACTGTATTTGGAAGAGAATTCTTCTATGTGCAGGATCTGTATAAAAAGGGCGAGTTGGGAAAAATCCAGTATATGAGCTGTGCCCATTATCAGGATATGGAAGGATGGCCATCCTACTGGGAGGGTTATCCGCCACTGATGCATCCGACACATGCGATCGGACCGTGCCTCATGCTGCTTGGCCAATATCCTTCTGCAGTATATGCCAGAGGTTCCGGCAAAGTGCGCGACAGTTTAAAAGAAAAATACGGCTGTCCTTATGCATTTGAAGCAGCCATGGTTTCTCTGGAAGACAGTGACGTTACGATTGAAGTTGAGCGTTTTTTATATGGCGTTGCACGGAGTTATTCTGAATGCTTTCGTGTATATGGTGAAAATAAGAGCTTTGAATGGCAGCAGCTGGCAGATGAACCCCCGGTTCTGTATACCCGGACCGGAGAGCTGCAGCAGGATATAATTGATCTGGATTCCGATCCGGAACGATTCAACCGCGGAAGCGAGATCATCGAGCAGCGCATTCAGGTTCCTGATTACGGTTATCGTCTTCCGGAAGAAATTGCAGGATTTACAACCGAAACCATCTACAACGATGAAAATATGCATCTTTCCTTCAAACAGGGCGGCGGACACGGTGGCTCCCACCCACATATGGTGCATGAATTTGTACGATCTATCATCGAGAACCGTAAGCCGATCGTTGATGATATTCTCGGAGCATACTGGACCGGGCTCGGAATCTGTGCGCATCAGTCTGCACTTGCCGGAGGTAAAGTCATCGAGATTCCGAAGTTTAAAGAATTATAATAATTCAAACAGTCCAGACACTACATAAATACTATAACTCTGTTATGTATTATGCATTGCCTGGACTGTTACACGACATTGGCTTATTCAATTTTACTTTCTCCTTATCTGTTTACATCAAATATTTCAATTCTAATTAATGCAATTACCCCAGGTGAAAGCTCTCATAATACTCTTCTAAGAGTGCTTCTAACTTCTTCAACATAATCAACATCTCCTTTTTCTCTGAATGTTTTTCTTGTTCCTCTTTCTGATTATAATTTAACATTCTTTAGAGAAAAATGGAAATATATATAATAGATGTGTAACAATACCTTTTAGGTATATATATCACTTCCATTAAGACTGCCGATCACCTGGTTTTTCCGCAGGGAAAATACTTTTCCTGTGAAGATGAATCACCAGTTCCTCCAAAGCCGCTACGATCGCCACGACACAGGTGAGCCTGCAATAAACAGTAGCATATACAGTAGCAAGCATAAACGGAATCAAGAATACCATCAAACCTGTCAGTTTATTCAAATATGTATGTAAAGACGCAAACTGGCGATATTTTACCGCCGCGATTAGGTATGACGATATCCGTACAATTACAATAACTGCCACTGCGTACCAGATATCTCTGGGAAGTGTGCCCCAAAGAACCGGAAATAACCGAAACAGCATTGCCCCATAAAACAACAAGTCCGCGATACTATCCAGCCGCGCGCCAAAATCACTGACTGTATTCATTTTCCGGGCAATCCACCCGTCTAACACATCCGTCAGCCCTGTCGACGTATATATGGTAAAGAAACCTGCAGAAAGCGGATGCAAAATCACAAGTAATACCGTTCCCGCAATCCGAAACAATGTAATGACATTTGCAATGTTCATCTTTTCATTCCCCCTCTTTTTCTTTCTTGTTCTCATTCAACCGATCTTTATATTTAATATTATACAATCGATTCTATCTTCCCGAAAGGCATATTTTGCAGAAGAATGTGTCTGTTTTATAGCATTGTTCTACATTGACAATACCTTATATGCACAAAAAACAGCCCAGACAATACATAAATACAATAACTTGATCGTATACTATACAAAGTCTGGGCCGTTACACGACGTTTGCTTATTCAATTTTACTTTCTCCTTACCTATTTACATCAAAAACTTCAATTTTAATCATAGCAATTACCCCAAGTGAAAGCTCTCATAATACTCTGCTAAAAATGCTTCTAATTTCTTCAACATAATCGACATCTCCTTTTTCTTTAAAATGTTTTCTTGTTCCTCTTTCTGATTATAATTTAACATTCTTTCAAGAAAAATGGAAATACATATAATAAAGGTATTATAATACCTTTTAAGTATATTGGTTCTGGATCTATTTTTTTCTTCAAAAATACTCTTTTGCAACTTTATTGCTTTTTAGAACAAACCATTAGTTGAATATGGTTATCTGATGACGGTGTACCTGCAAAATCCGCATAACAGTCATATACGTTCATTCCAAGCCCCGCAAAAATATCTTCTATTTCCTTAAGCGTATATAATCTTATCGGATTGCCTTCCCGCATTTCCGGCTTATAAAGCACCTCGCCGTAAGGATAGTCAATCTGCCCATAGATCAAAATCTTTTTCTTTTGATCCCATTCAAAATTGGATAATGTAAGACACCTTTCTCCCTCATCCCATAACTTGCACGGAAAGTGATTCTCGGCGTAACTCCCATTCATTATATCCATAAAATGCTTTCCACCCGGTTTCAGTGCTTTGGATACAACACGGAAAATTTTCAGATTCTCTTCTTCATTCTCTAGATATCCGATCGCACCATCTGCCATATTCAGTACAACATCAAATTGGTTGATAAAATTCACCTCACGAATATCCGAGCAGATAAAACTGGCTCTCAGATTTTCAGCTTGTGCTTGCGCTGTGGCATATTCTATGTATTCCGAAGTGATATCGACACCTGTCACATCATAGCCGCGCCGTGTGCAAATTTCGGCTGAACTGACCGCTTGTTTCATTAACGGCTGACCAGCCCTTTCAATAGAACTGACCACGCATTTCGGATGCTGACCAACTTTGATATAGTGATTGATGTAGCTATTGCTA
>NZ_JBDOHS010000015.1:0-65917 GCF_039832105.1 Dorea sp. YH-dor226
GGCACTAAAATTTCTTCTCTGTCTGGACATGATAATGAATCCTCTCTTTCATACTGATTTTAGTATATCAGATTCATTAAAATCTGTCCGAAAAAGTGTCTTAATTTATGAGACCATTATAGTTCCTCGGAGCCGTCAATCGCAGTCACTTCATATCCACGCTCCCGAAAATACTTCGCATCTCTTCCGGATCCACATCCAAAATCAAGAATGCTGGATCCTTCTTTTAACTTATCTAAAAATCGATTCTGCATTTCCTCGAATTCAACAGACCCCGTTCCCTCCACATACTTCTGTGCATTTGCATTATAATAATCAATTGTATAATTGGATTTCAAAATGTTATTCCTGCTTTCATCCATCATAATTGATTATATTATACCTCTTTTACGGATAAATCTCCGCATAATTTCACACATTGATCTCCTAATCATCATAATGATTCCAGTCTCCCCAAAATCCCCGGTCACTGTGTCCTGTTTTTCTGCCATTACTATCATAATGATTCACTCCACCCAACACTCCCGGACTGGAATAGCCTGTCCGATTTCCACCGTTATCATAGTGATTCACCCCACCCAAAAGTCCAGGGCTACTATAACCAACTTTCTGTCCATTTGCATCATAATTAGTCATTCCACCGAATATCCCCGGTCTGCTCTCTCCGATCTTTCGACCAGTACTATCATAATGATAAATTGTTCCTGAAAATCCCTGTCTGCTATATCCTTCTTTTTTACTCATAATATATCCCTCCTGAATAATGTCCTGGATTGTAAAATAAATTGTCTTCATATCTTTCTTCCCTATGATACATGTTCAAATAATTCTTCCAGAACTCTTGGCTTATACTGTCTATGCTCCAGACCTTTTATCTGACAGATGCTTTCTTTTAGCTTTTGTGGAAGTTCATCCCCGCCCAGGGCCTGAATTGCTGCTGCGACTTTATATTCCTCATCTTTAATTTTGCGTCTTCTGATTCTGCATTCTCTCAGCATTTTGTACGCTTTATATCCATTTGCGGCATCCAGACAGTTGAATTCTACATAATGCATGATATCGCAGATCTCTTTATCCACTTCTGACAACATATAGTTTAAATTACATTTATACTGTTGCAGCTGTGAGATAAAGCTCAGCACATCTTCCAGATAACCCTGCCAGTCCGTATCCAGATCATCGAATCGTGTTTTTTTACAGTCTTCTTTCGTAACAATCCTGGATTCTTCCTCTTCTATATCCGGATCATCTCCATCCGCTTCGACAAGAATATATTGATATCGATTGGATGGTTTGACAATACTGCGGAGAATGGTATTTGCTTTCATATATGTGTATCTTGCAGCTATTTCTTTCCGATTCACTGCAACCAATTTGTTCATATCATTCACTCCGTAATATGTTCCATAAGTATCAGCAATATAATATGTTTTATCACGCATACCGACACATCCCTTCTTACGCTCCCTTGCTCATCTGTTTCTTTCATTGTAAGAAAACAGCTGTCCCAAAATCCGGACAGCTGTTTTTACACTCCATTCCTATTCAATACACCCTGCTATATTTCATTATTCTTCATTCTGATTTTTTGCGTACAACATCCCCAGATAAGATGTCCTCACGGTATCTGCCATGGAAAGTCCAAGTTCCGTCAGTAACCTCTCCATCTCCCGCAAATATATTTCCCTCATGGACTCTTCTGATGCGATCACTTCCAGTTCCAGAAAACTTCCAAGTCCGTCTACCCGATCCAGGCATGCCGTCATCTCATTTTTCTTCATGTAACATCTGGTTTTCTGTACACCGGCCACCGGTTCAAATCCCAATGCGATCAATATCTTCTCCGTACACTCCGGATCAGCCACTGCAGTTTCATATTCCTGCCTGGACATGGATACCTGATCCATCTTCTTCCCTTTGAAATTCAGCTGGGCCTGTGTCTGACCATTAAACAGATCTGTACTCTTTCTGATTCGAAGTGCCTCACCCAGCTTCTTCACATCATGATGCTCACTGTTGTAATACATATCACTTTCGCGGACAGTAGCTTCTTCCCGGAATCCTTTCCATATTAACTTTTCTTTGATTTCTTCCAGACTGAAAACCGGAAGTTTCATTTCAATTTCAAAACTATTCATACTAAAACTCACTTTTCACATGGTCAGAAGCTCTGATATATTCATCTGTTTCCATTCCCTAATATTCTAACACCTCATACAGCTAATCACAATTGAATTTATAATCATCACATATTGTTACAAAATAAGATAAGCAGCTTCTACACGCTGGCATACATGTAGAATCTGCTTATCTCAAATTAAGGGGGTTCTGTGTTATCGAATTAATCTATACTATGCTTCTAATTTTGCTGCTGCTTCTTCAATTGCTTCACGCATGATACGAATCAGCTCATCAATCTGTTTCTTTGTAACAGTAAGTGGTGGGATCATACGGTTTACTCTGTCACCGATTGCTGTAATGAGTGCCATTCTGTCAAGACATCCATGTTTTACTTCTACAGAGATCGGAAGATCGTATTCACATCCAACTAAGAGTCCGCGTCCTCTTGCCTCTACTACATGAGGAAGTTTTGCAAGCTCTGCTTTCATGTATTCACCCATCTCTTTTGCATTCTTGCTTAAGTCATTGTCAAGAATCTCAGAGATTGAAGCGTAAGCTGCTGCACATGCAATTGCATGTCCACCGTATGTAGAACCATGTGTTCCTCTTGTAAATGCCTTTGCTACTTTATCAGTTGCACAGCATGCACCGATCGGCATTCCGCCACCCATAGCTTTTGCCATAGATACGCAGTCCGGTTTTACGCCATATCCCATGAATGCCATTGGAGCACCTGTACGTCCCCATCCTGTCTGAACTTCGTCGAACAGGAGCAGCATATCATGCTCATCACAAAGCTTTCTCAGTCCTTCGATGAATTCCTGAGTTGCCGGACGTACACCGCCTTCGCCCTGTACTGGTTCGATCATGATTGCGATTGTGTTCTCTGTAATCTTGGAAGCGAAGTCTTCAAGATTGTTATATTCTGCATATGTAAATCCTGGAAGCATCGGCTTGAATCCCTTCTGGATCGCGCTGTCCGGCTGTCCTGTTGCAGACATTGCACCGTATGTTCTTCCGTGGAAACCGCGTTTTGCTGTAATGATCTCATATCTGTTCGGTCCGTATGTATCAACACCATATTTTCTTGCCATTTTGATCATACACTCATTAGCTTCTGTTCCAGAGTTCTGATAGAAGATCTTATCCATTCCGATTGTATCACAGATCTTCTTTGCGAGAAGTGCCTGCGGAATTGTGTATGGATAGTTGAATGTGTGCATAATGTCATCAGCCTGATCTTTGATAGCTGCTACTACTTTCGGGTTTCTGTTTCCAGGGCTGTTAACAGCTACACCACCGTAAAAATCAAGATATGCATTTCCTTCTTCATCGTAAATGTACATGCCTTCCGCTCTTTCAGCGATGAAATCATATCTTTCATATGTTTCCACCATGTACTTGTTTACCATGTCTTTTAATTCCTGTGCTGTGAGTCCAGTGTCTTTCAGTCTCATGAGAAAATCCTCTCTTTCCTTTTGATAATCAATTATTTATTATTAATAATATTATAAAGTATAAAAAAAGACAGCACACCTTTTCTTCTCTTTTCCGGCGCCCTTGCCTTTGCTGTTTTCAACTATAAACTTCTTTTAGCTTGATGTCAATAATTTTGCCAATAGTTTATTTAAAGATTATTGGCAAAAATCAGTGATTGTTTTTTTGTGTTTTTTGTCAATAATTTGTCAGCTTTTGTACTTTTTCTCCTGAAACAGGCGCTTACGGGTCTTCTTCTCATTGTTAAGGCAATGTCATTTTTTTAACCTAACATATGAGGCCTCCCACAGGAAGCCTCACGCATTGTATCTTTCCGTTATACGATTCTTTTTGCGAAAGAAAAAGCACAGTCGCTGATTCCCTCTTCTTCCAATATTTCTCCGGGAAGATTAGCCATCTGTATATCCACTGCATATTTTGGCAGGGTAAATCCCTTGTTCAGAACCATTGCATCAATCGCCTGCTCTGCAACAATTTCTCCTCCGGAATAGCCTGAAACAACGATCACATACAGATATTTTCCCGAAAAATCCATACTTCTGTAAAGCGCTGTCAGTCGGTTGATACAGGCACACAGATTAGACCCTATGGCGTCATTATAATTCGGACACAGCAGTACAACTGCATCACTTTGTTCAATCGCAGGATATATCTTTTCTGTCATGATCCCACCGAAGACACACCTGCGCTGCTCTCCCAGACTCTGACAGATCTGGAAAGAACATCCTCTGCAATCCCGGATCTCTTCCCCATAAAGATTAATCTCTGATATCTCAATATCGCTCTTCTGTCGAACCAGCTGCTCTCTGACCAGTTTCCAGTAAGCATACGTATTTGACTTCACTTCTATGCTGGAGTGTATGCAGGTCAGGCGTCTGATCTTTCTGTCAGCAGTATGCTCCGGAACCTTTGCAGCCTCCGCAATCGTCTCTTTTGCGCATTCCAGAAAAGCTTCCTCCAGAGAAACCTTCCGGTACGCTGCCTGATTCTTCATATTACGCATGGAGCCGGTCACCTCTGTAAATGCTTTTCCATGTATGATACAGCCGGCTCTGTTCAGTACAAATGCGGTCTTTCGCGCCGCCTCTTTTGTATACAGTTCTCCGTCTCCCACGGTAATGATACCTGCAGATAATCCTTCCAGACATTTCGGAACGGATACAATTTTCTTCAAAACCGCATCCAGCTCCAGATTTATCCCGGTATTGTCCATATAGATCAGGAATATAACCGCTCTTTTTTCTTTCTCCTGCAGAGAGAACAGTTCTTCCACACTCTCTTTTCCCTGCAGAAATATTACGTCTTCTGTCTTCAGGCAATGGATCAGTTTCTGATATCTCTCATGTCCATTTCCCTCTGCAAGGCATATACATATTACGTTTCTCAAATCAACGCCTCCAGATTTTTGTACGCTTTTACTATCCGCTGATATAACTTTTCCGGAAGTTCCAGAAGTTCTACCTCTGTTCCCGAATCTATCAGACGGTTTTTACAACCAAACCAGACCTCTCCAACAGGTACGGCACTGTAATGATATTCTCCGCGTATGGTAAGCAATATGGAAATTGCCGCCGAGGACAGTGCCGGGGCAATATACGGCTTATAGCCCAGCTCCCGGACCTTCAGATTGGCCGTTACCGTAAAATCTGTCAGTTCCTGTGACAGTTCTTCGTTGTAATTCGAGATACTGTCGGCAACGATCAGATCCTGTCCGTGAGGACCGAATACACGTCCTTCTTTCAAAAACTGTGCATACTTCGGATCCTTTCCTGCATAGTAAGCGGCTCTTGCATTCATGACCCCCAGTCCATAGCCGCGAACCTGATCCCGGCGAAGTCCCTGTCCGTCAAATGTTCCTGTCTCATCGGTATTCGAACTTTGATAGGCCGCGTGACACAACAGATCTACCGGATCCGAAACCACCGCAAACAGCCCTTCAAATCTGGCTTTTCTTGCCATCCTTCCATAGATTCCGATCAACTCCCGGTTAGCTTCCAGCTGTGCCATTCTGACATCCTTCACCTGCGAGCCGACCGCTGCGATTCCTTTTGTCGCACTGAACACAAAGACATCACAGGAAAACAACTCATCCATTCCGACGATCTTTACTTTCGGAAGTCTGTCATAATCCCACGGATATGCGATCTGGTTCATCTCTATCTCCAGTCTTGCAAGCTGATTCTCATTCAGATCACAGATCCCGATTTCACGGATAACGTCTCCTCCCAGCGTCTTCAGCGCCAGAAGTATCGTAGAGCCCACATCGCCAACTGCAAGGATATGTACCCGCAGCCTGTCATGTTCCGACTGTTTTAATGGATTTTTCTCTTGTTCTTTATATTTTTTATATCTTTCTTCTCCCACCAGGTCAAGCAATGTACTCATACTGTCTGTCCCCCTTTAATCCTGCATTTTCCGCAGGCGCTTCATTTTCAGTATATCATTTCTGACATAACTTGATGCAGGTACCTGCATATCATAAGTCAGGTTTTCCCCCTGATCAATGTAATACGTCTCACGGATGACTTCATTCAGTCTTCCAAGCGTCAGATTCTTCTGATACATCTTCTGATATTCTTCCTCCAGAACACATAAAATCTCCAGTGTATTTCCCAGACATGCATTGGAGAATTCATAGTATGCATCCCATGTAACGTCCTCCATAAATGAGAACGGTGGGAAGGTATACGGCATAATCTGGTTCAGAGACGGAATGCGTCCTGCCTGCGGTTTTCCGTCCGTTTCAATATAGTTTCCTCCAAGGAACGGATACATGGTCACCTCTGAAAACCATTCTCTCATATTCGGGATAAAGTATACACTGTCTACCGGAATATCATGGATCGCCGCCATATCTGTGCCTCGCCCGGACAGAACGCCTACGATCAGTTTATCAACTTTTACATTTCCTTCCTGAATCATCGGATAAAGCTTTCTCAGCCACTCGCCGTTGTGCAGAATATCGTCCACAAGGATGACCGGCCTTGAAAAAGATTCAATCGTTTTGATCTGTGTCTTCAGCGACGGATAATTCGGATACTCTGCAATTCCGAACTCAGAAGCATCCGCATTGAAGATTCTTTCTGTATAGATTGCTTTCGTAACGGTATTTGGTACGATCAACTCTCTCATAAGCTTACCGTACGGAATACACATCTTGCTTCCCAATGTCTCTCCGTCAATCTTGCGCGCTGATACATTATTTTCACTTACGACCATCTCCAGCATCTGATAACTCATATATTCTGAGTCAAAGGAAATCACCAGACTTCCGGGATACAGCCTTGTCAATGCCATAAGGAACTGTTTCTGTGTTTTGACCAGTACTTGTCTGACATTCTTATTGGTATTGAACGGATCTTTGATAATGGATTCTGTATCCTGCACTGCGACCATCGGGAAACTCATATCTACAAAATACACGTCCAGATCTTCTGCCTGATTCTGAATCTTCACGAATCCATGCCGAAAGAGTATCTCTTCTACCATCGCATTCATTTTTTTGCTCCGATCGCCAAAATGAATGACCATATGTGTAAATCCTTCCTTCAGGCAGGAGGCGATCAGCTCATTGAGCATCAGTTCCAGATTCTTTTCGGATTTCTCGTTTTTCTTTGCAAAAAGAGCGTAGAGAACCACAAGCTTTCCGGAAGCAAGACGGCGGATTTTTGCAACCGTTTCCTCATTCCGGAACTCCTCATAGATCTTGCCAAGCGGAACCTCCCGGTAGAATGCTCCGCAGGAGATACTTCCGTCTTCCCCCTCCATCCAGATACCACGATCTCCGACTTTTGCATTTTTTGCCAGACCGCAGCGAAGTACATTCTCCTTGTCGATCGTCCACTGGAACTGTTTTTTCATATCTTCCGACAGATTCAATGTCGTCTGCATCAGTATATTCTGCCTGCTTACCGTCTTCTTATATTTGGGCTCCCTCAGGTACAGACTGCGCTCAGCTATAAAGCGCTGCGCAAGCGGATCCACAAGATTGGAAATATCTCTGTTTCTGTCAATATTTTCACGAATCTTGGAAGAACTTACTTCGTCATATTCATGACTCAACTTCAGATACAGACAATCTCCAAAAACTTTATCCTGTACCACCCCTGTCCATCCGCTCCGAAGCGTTTTTCTGCTGAACAGTATGTGTTTAAAATAGTGAACTGAACCTTCTTCTGCCTCCTGCCGGTATGCGGATGCTCCCTCGATCACATCAGCGCCGGCAACAAGGTATACTTCCTTCCCCGGAAACAGCCTTTTCAAAAGCTTCATGTCACGCGGATTGGCAATATTGATCGGGATGTCACACGGGAACAGATAGACATCTCCCATGTCCGCAACCGACATCTGAATGATCTTTTTCCGCAGGAGCTTGGGCTGTGTCTTTTTCGACCATGAGAATTCATCTACGGACAGATATACTTCAAATCCCAGTTTTTTGACCTCACGGACAATCTCCTTATGTCCGATGGAAAACGGGTCAAATGTCCCCGGGAAAAATGCAATCTTCGGATTGTCTTTAATATCAAATTCTCCATTGGCAAATTCATACTCTGTAATAAAGCTGTAGATCTTTCTGAGAGACGACGCCCTTCCGAAAAATGCAATTTCCTTCTGAGACTGTTCTGCAATGGCGCTCAGCATCTGCTTCTGGATCTCCGCAAAGATTTCCCGTTTCTCTTCCACAGTCAGGATATCCGAACCGAATATGTCTCTGCCGATTACCGTCAATGCGTCTACACTGACTACTTCCTGGTAATGGGACAGACCTTTCATCAGAAGTCCGAGAAGTCCTTTTCTGCGGTTAATGTGGACTTCCTCCGGTTCTCCATATTTCACGTATTCCGGATAATGCTCCACCATGACACCAATCGTATGAAGGGTATACATTACAGCAGTCATATCACTGCTGTTGATATATTTTGTCAATGTATCACCAATCAGCTCGTCCAACTCCTCCGGATACAGATACATCGCCATTTTTCCGAGGTACAGAGGTACATATCTTACATACTGAAATTCTCCGGATCCAAGACTTTCTGCCATCTCAAGCACAATTTCGTTTCTCTGGTCAGAAGAAAGAAACGGCATCATCTGAACCAGCTGATCTCCACAGCATTCCCGCACTACGAGTGTACGGCTTGCACTGAACAGATTAGTCAGATGAACGGCGATTCGTGAGATTCGCACCGGATCTCCCATTTTCAATACATCTCCCAGCAACTCAATATTGGCTTTTTTGATCATTCTGCTGGTTGCCACTTTCATATTTTCCAGGAATATCTGGGAAAACAGGCTTTCATTGTCAAACAGCATGTGCTCTGTTTCTTCCCTGTTCGAAACTGCAAGACCGATTTCCAACCGCAGCTTATATGCCACAAATTGAAGCCCTGCATTTTTCCCCTTCACCTTCTCCAATATCCGGACAGCCTCAGGCTGAATCAGATATTTTGGTATTCCGGAAGCGGCTGCTTTTCTCAGAAACTGCAGAACACGGATTCCTTCCTCAATGTTCTCGCATTCGGCATAGAACTCTGCGAACCCGAGAAGTGTCCTGATCTCTTTTTCGTCAAGCATGGAAAATCTTACATATTCTGCTGCTTCCAGAAGTATAAAAGCTGTCTTTCTTTCATAGTCATGCTTTTCAAAGAAACGCAGGAATACCTCAAGAAACTGCTTTCCTTCTTTCTCACTTCTGCATTCTGTCTGTACCGCAACAATAATTCTCTTCAGGCATCTTCCAAGCCACTCCCTGTGCTGCTCTGTCACAGTATAATCGGGATACAGGATCGCCTTGATCAGGCGGTTAAATACCTGAAACGCACTGACCGAATTATTTTCAAGTTCTACATCCTGCGGAAGTTCCTTGCGGTACTCTTTTTCATATTTTGCAATGATCTTTCCACACAGATAAGAAGCCTGCCGGCGAATATCCACTTCAGAATGGAGAAGAAGTTCAAACAGATACTGCAGCGTCATATTGATCTGCTTTTCATTCATGTATGTAAAATACTCTTCAAAAATATTTACATAAGCGCGGGTATTTCTCCAGTTCTTTTCGCTTCTTGCAGCCTCCAGAATGTTACGGAGTGCCGTGATACTGTTCATTCTTGTCATGACATAAATATTATGCTCAATGGCAGTATATTTGATCTCACGCACAGACTGGTTCTGACTCATCAATACAAAATCCGGGTGACTGACTGCTGTCGGTTTCTCGCATGTCAGATCCGTATTTACCCCGAAGTTTTCCATGTAATTTTCAAAATCTTTTAATTTTGCATATACAAGCCTGTAACGATTTTCCTTTGCCTGATCCACATTATCAAGCTTATTCAGAATTACATCAAAAGATTCTTTCAGAGAGTAAAAATGTACCACTTCTTTTCCGTTCGCATCTCTTGTACTTTTCACACGAAAATCTGCGTAGATCAGGATCAGGTTCTCGATCGACAGCTCATCAAGCTCCAGATCCCATGTGGAATGGTTCACCGCAATATGACCAATCTCCGGCATCTTAAATCTTTGCGTATAGACATCAGAATAATAGTAATGGAGATATGGAGTACGTCTGAGTTCTTTTTCACGGCAGCCGAATTTGCCAATGTCATGCAGTGCCGCAGCTCCTGACATCAATTTTAAATCCACCGGCTTGCCCAGTTCTTTCAGCTGCTTTGCCACATGCATAGCCACATAATGAACTCCTGCCACATGTCCCAGAGAATCAAACGGTGTGATCTCCGCAGAGATACGATAGAACTCCAGCATGTACTGCTCTTCCATCAGATCAAGAAATATCTGGTATTCACGTCCTGTATCTGCATCTTCCCCCTCCGAGATCTCATAAGGCAGAAGCCCGAACTGTCTCGTCGGTACAAATTCTTTATGTTCCCTTTCCATCTCCAGCAGGATATGCAAAAGCTCACAATAAAACTTTCTTGCTTTTTCACACTCTGGTGTTTTATGTACCTGAAAGTTCTCAGGGAACATGACAGCTCTTGTCCAGTCATAGACATATCTGAGTAGTTCCTGACCGGATATTCCACCGATCTTTTTTGTGATATCCGCGCATAATTCCGCTGTTTTTTCACATGATACTGAAGGACTTTTTTCAAAAACCTCCTCAAAGATCCTGCTCCAGTTTCCTTCTCTCAGGATCGTCATGATCTGTTTCTTTCTGATTCCTGTTTTTTTCAAAAAATCCTTATCCGTCATCCGCTGCTGCAGAGTCTTTAAAAATTCCTGATTTAAAATCGCCGACATATTTTCCCACCTTTTTTTCGACTTTCATTACAAGTAACGATTCTCTCAATACGCTCATAAGCCTTGCACCAGCCTTTCATATTCGGGCTGACACAAGGCTCATTTTTTTTCTTTTTCTGTCCGTCAAGTTCTGTATTTTTTAGAAAATTCCCTGTGCAAGCATTGCATCTGCAACTTTCTTAAATCCAGCAATATTTGCTCCGGCAATCAGGTCGCCTTCCATTCCATACTCTCTTGCTGCTGCATCAATGTTATTGAAAATATTGTACATGATATTTTTCAGTCTGTCATCCACTTCTTTTTCTGTCCAGGATAATTTCATTGCATTCTGGCTCATCTCAAGTGCAGATACGGCAACTCCACCGGCGTTGACAGCCTTGGAAGGAGCAATTACGAATCCTGCATCCTTCAGACATTTCACTGCTTCTGCTCTTGTAGGCATATTTGCAACCTCAACAAGAACGCGGCAGGTTCCTTCAGCCACCATACGCTCTGCATCTTCCAGCGCAATCTCGTTCTGTGTAGCACATGGCATATAGATATCGGCCTTTACGCGTCCCCATGGTTTCTCTCCCTTGTGGAACTCGCAGCCATACTTATCTGCGTAATCCTCACAGCGGTCACGAAGTGAACTTCTCATCTCAACCAGATAGTCCACTTTTTCACCTGAGATTCCGTCCGGATCGTATACATATCCGTCTGGTCCGGATACAGTTACTACTTTTCCGCCAAGTTTATTGATCATATCTGCAACGCCCCATGTAACATTACCAAAACCGGAAAGTGCAAATGTTGTTCCCTTGATTGTTCTTCCAAGAGACTCGAACAATTTCTCTGTAAAGTATACAGCTCCATGTCCGGTTGCTTCTGTTCTTCCAAGACTTCCGCCATATGGAATTCCTTTTCCGGATAATGCTCCATTGTCATATCTTCCGATAATTCTCTTATAGAATCCGAACATATAACCGATCTCTTTTGCGCCGCATCCGATATCACCTGCCGGACAGTCTGTATCGCCGCCGATGTAACGATAAAGCTCTGTCATAAATGACTGGCAGAA
This sequence comes from Dorea sp. YH-dor226, assembly GCF_039832105.1. Classification (NCBI taxonomy): domain Bacteria; kingdom Bacillati; phylum Bacillota; class Clostridia; order Lachnospirales; family Lachnospiraceae; genus Dorea; species Dorea sp. YH-dor226. The sequence continues at coordinate 11,942 of NZ_JBDOHS010000015.1, forward strand.
ACGCATGATCTCTCCATCTGATTTTCCTTTTGGATTAAAGTCACTGCCGCCTTTTCCACCACCGATCGGAAGACCTGTAAGAGAGTTTTTGAATGTCTGCTCAAAGCCAAGGAACTTAATAATACTCTGATTTACGGTAGGATGCAGACGGATTCCTCCTTTGTAAGGTCCGATCGCGCTGTTGAACTGTGCACGGAATCCACGGTTTACCTGTACTTTGCCTTCGTCATCTACCCATGGAACACGGAATGATACGATTCTTTCCGGTTCGCACATTCTTTCCAGGATTGCAGCTTTCTCATATCTGTCATCCTGTTCAACGACTGGTCTTAAAGACTCCAGTACTTCCTCTACTGCCTGGATGAATTCTGGCTCATTTGCGTTCTTAGCAGAAACGCTTGCAATAACGTCATCAACGTAAGACATAATTTTGTCCCTCCACTTTCATTTCTCCATATTTGGTTTCTTTTGATTTCGAATTATAAAGCAAACATTGTATTTCGTCAATACGCAATAATTTATTATTTATAAAGTTATTTTTTTGACTATTTCTCACAAATTCATGATCTTTTTTCTCTTATTTGATAAAAAATATTTTAACGATTATTTATAATCTATAATATACATCTTGTCAGCTTGTGCTTTTTTCTACAATCTTTTTCTTAAAACGACAAAAAAAGAGCACACTGCATGATCGCAGTCCACTCTTTTTCTTCTATATATAATTCATGATATCTATTCTGTTTTAAAATGATACCACCAGCTGCATCTTAAATCTCTCTTCCCCATATACCGCATGTGGAATTCCTTTCGGCATGATCAGTGTCTCTCCTTCTTCCAGGAAGAACACTTCATCCGCTACGGTAAAGCGTCCTTTTCCCTCCAGAACAGTCACCATGGCGTCCCCTCCGGATGCATGCGTGGAGATCTCTTCACCTTTGTCGAATGAAAACAACGTCATACTGACCAGATTATTCTGTACCAGTGTCTTGCTGACCACCTGTCCATCCAGATAGTCCACCTGATCCTTTAATTCCAGCTTCACCTGTTTTTCAATATTTTTGTACATATGCTTCTCCTCCTTTTATTTTGCCTGTAGGATCTCTCCCTTGATTCCAACAGTGATTACCTGCTGCGGAATAAATTTCCCGCTGTTTTCAATGGCTCTCTTTACTGCATATTCTATACCACCGCAGCACGGGACTTCCATTCTGACCACTGTCACACTTGCAATCGAATTGCATTTTATGATCTGTGTCAGTTTTTCACTATAATCAATCGAATCCAGCTTCGGGCATCCGATCAGGGTAATCTTCCCTTTGACAAAATCCCTGTGAAAAGCTGCATACGCATATGCACTGCAGTCCGCTGCGATCAGGAGATTCGCCCCATCAAAGTAAGGTGCCTGAACCGGTGCCAGTTTGATCTGAACCGGCCAGTTTTGAAGTACCCCGTTTTCTTTCTGCTGTTTCTCCTGCTTTGCTCTTGCAACGGCAGCCTCATCATATTCCGGCGCCTCTCTTTCCACAAATGTAATTGCACCTGTCGGACATTCCGGAAGACAGTCTCCCAGACCATCGCAGAAGTTCTCTCTGACAAGCTTCGCCTTACCGTCTATCATATCAATGGCTCCTTCATGGCATGCATTTGCACAGAGTCCGCAGCCGTTACATTTTTCTTCATCTATATGGATAATTTTTCTGATCATTTTTTACATCCTCCTCTTTACTTTTCCATATGATCATACTAGAATCAGATTAAAATGTATGTTGGTTTTCCAACAAAAAGAGGAGTAGTTATGGAAAAATATCTGGATTTGCTTGAGACTCTAGCATTATTTGATGGAATTAACAGAAATGACATTCCTGTCATACTGAACAGATTAAAATCAACCGCTTCTTCCTATGAGAAGGGTGAATATATCCGCCTGGAGGGAGATGCAGCTGATTTTATCGGAATCGTACTGGAAGGAGAGATTCATGTCCTTCAGGATGATTATTACGGAAACCGGAACATTAATTTTTCATTCCATGCCGGGGACATGTTCGCAGAAGCATTTGCCTGCGCCGAAGCTGCAGAACTTCCGGTAGATATTCTTGCGACCAGCAGAGCATACATCCTGTTTCTGGACCGTAGCATGCTCTTTGGTGAATGCAGTAAGACATGTGCATTCCATTCAATTCTGATTCGTAACCTGCTGAAAATTGTCGCAAGGAAAAATATGCTTTTAAATCAGAAGCTCAGTTACAGCTCACACAAAACAACCGGTGAAAAAATCATGGCCTACTTAAGTGACCAGGCAAAGCTTCATCTTTCGTCCGAATTTATAATTCCCTTCAATCGTCAGGAGCTCGCCGACTATCTGGGTGTTGAACGAAGTGCCATGTCTGCGGAGATCAGCAGGCTGCAAAAGCAGGGCCGACTGATTACCAGACGGAGCTATTTTAAATTACTGTCTCCCACTCTTTCTCCTTAAATCCGACCAGCACATAGTCTTCTCCGATCACCAATGGCCTTTTTACAAGCATGCCGTTCGTTGCCAGGAGTCTCAGCTGTTCTTCTTCACTCATCTCTGCCAGCTTATCTTTTAATTTCATTTCCTTGTATAACATTCCACTGGTATTGAAGAATTTTTTCAGTGGAAGTCCGCTCTTTTCGTACCATGCCTTCAGTTCTTCGTAGGAAGGATTGTCCTCAACGATTGGACGTTCCTCAAATTCCACCTTGTGCTCCTCCAGCCATTTCAATGCTCTCTGGCATGTGCTGCATTTCCGATATACCAAAACTAACATGTCAGTTCCTCCTTTTTTACGTTTTGTTCCTGCCTTATACCAATCGCGTGGTCCATCTGGTACAGTCCCACACGTCCGTTGCAATGCCGTCATAGAACTCCGGCTCATGACACACCATCAGAATGCTTCCCTTGTATTCGATCAGCGCTCTTTTCAGTTCGTCCTTAGCCATCACATCCAGATGATTGGTCGGCTCGTCCAGTACCAGAATATTAGATGGACGGTTGATCAGCTTGCACAGTCTGACTTTGGCCTGCTCTCCTCCTGAGAGGACCTTTACCTTGCTCTCAATATGATTCGTGGTAAGCCCACATTTTGCAAGGGCAGACCGGGCTTCATACTGTGTAAATCCCGGAAATTCCTGCCAGATCTCTTCCAGACAGGTGGTCTCAATATCCGGCGGCATCTCCTGTTCAAAATATCCGATCTCCAGGTAATCTCCCTGCTCTACCGATCCGGATATCGGACGGATCAGACCCAGGAGGCTCTTAAGCAGCGTGGTCTTTCCGATTCCGTTTGCCCCTGTCAGCACGATCTTGCTTCCACGTTCCATCTCCAGATTCAATGGGGAAGACAACGGTTCTTCATACCCGATCACCAGATCTTTTGTCGTAAAAAGATAGCGTCCGGGCGTCCTTGCCGTCTTAAAATTGAATTCCGGCTTCGGTTTTTCCGCAGCCAGTTCGATCACATCCATCTTATCCAGCTTCTTCTGACGGGACATCGCCATATTTCTTGTCGCTACACGTGCTTTGTTTCTTGCAACAAAGTCCTTAAGCTCTGCGATTTCCTTCTGCTGCTTGTTGTAAGCCGCCTCCAGCTGGGATTTTTTCATGGCATATACTTCCTGGAACTTGTCATAATCTCCGACATATCTCGTAAGCTGCAGATTATCCATATGATAGATCAGATTAATCACACTATTCAGAAACGGAATGTCATGAGAGATCAGAATAAATGCATTTTCGTATTCCTGCAGATACCTCTTAAGCCATGTGATATGCTCCACATCCAGATAGTTTGTCGGCTCATCCAGAAGCAGGATATCCGGCTTTTCAAGAAGCAGTTTTCCAAGCAGTACTTTTGTCCTCTGTCCTCCGGACAGATCTGTTACATCTTTATCAAGCCCCAGTTCCAGAAGTCCCAAAGCCCTTGCAACTTCCTCCACTTTTGAATCAATCAGATAGAAATCCCGGTTCATTAAAAGATCCTGAATGACGCCCAACTCTTCCATATAGCTTTCCATCTGTTTTTCATCTGCATCTCCCATCTTGTCGCAGATTTCATTCATCCGCGCTTCCATATCAAATAACGGTTCAAAAGCGCTTCGAAGAACAGACCCTATGGTCATTCCTCTGGTAAGAACCGCATGCTGATCCAGATATCCGACCTTCACATTCTTCGCCCACTCGATCTTCCCCTCATCCGGCCTGAGCTTTCCGGTGATGATATTCATAAAGGTAGATTTTCCTTCCCCATTGGCACCTACCAGACCGATATGTTCTCCCTTAAGCAAACGGAAAGACACATCTTCAAAGATTGCACGGTTTCCAAATCCATGCGACAAATGTTCCACATTCAGAATACTCATAAAACCTCCACTTTTCTCATTCTGCCAAATGAGCCCCGTTCCATAGCAAAAATCCGGCTATGGAACGGGGCTCCCGCTTTACTTACGCTTTTATTACAGTGCTAATTCCTTGGCAATCTCATACTGATATGCCGGAATTCCCTTCTGCATCTTCAGAGCTTCATTAATATCAAAATCTACATATTCACCATGTCTGTATCCTACTACACGGTTGGACTTTCCTGCGATCAGAAGATCAACCGCCATTGCACCCATGATAGAGGCATACACTCTGTCTTTACATGTCGGGCTTCCGCCGCGCTGCATGTGTCCGATGATAGTTGCTCTGGTCTCCATACCAGTAGCTTCCTCGATTCTCTTTGCCATATTTAAAGAATCACCGACACCTTCTGCATTGATGATAATGTAATTCTTCTTTCCACGTTTTCTGCATTCCTGAATATCTGCAACGATTGCCTCTTCGTTATAATCATGCTCTTCCGGCATCAGAATACGTTCTGCACCGTTGGCGATACCACACCACAAAGCCAGATATCCGGCATCTCTTCCCATAACCTCGATGATAGAACATCTCTCGTGAGAAGTAGAAGTATCACGTACTTTATCGATTGCTTCCATCGCCGTATTTACAGCTGTATCAAATCCGATTGTATATTCTGTACATGCGATGTCCAGATCAATGGTTCCAGGAATACCGATTGTATTAATTCCCAGATTGGCAAGCTTCTGAGCTCCTGCAAATGATCCGTCTCCACCGATGACTACCAGACCGTCAATTCCATATTTTTTACAAATAGCGGCTGCCTTCTGCTGCCCCTCTTCGGTACGCATCTCTTCACAGCGCGCTGTCTGAAGAATAGTTCCTCCACGCTGAATTGTATCAGACACGTCTCTGGCGGACAGATCAATAATTTCTTCATCCAGAAGTCCCTGGTATCCTTTTCTGATACCTCTGACTTTCAGGCCTTTTCCTAATGCTGTTCGAACAACCGCACGGATTGCTGCATTCATACCCGGAGCATCACCTCCACTTGTTAATACACCTATCGTACGTATTACTTTGTCTGCCATGATTCTTCCTCCATTGTATTATTTAATACTATTACCTTATTATCTCCGAGACCATTGTACATGAATTAACAATTCCTTTCAATGGGTATTTCTCTAACTTTTACACAAGATTCCCCAAGATAATTCGTCATTCTGCTTAATAATCGTACATCCACGCTTACATTTCTTCCCGCAGGCAGGCGCTTTACAGCCTTTTCTTTCCGGCAGTACACAATGACTGCATCCTGCCCTTCCGATGAGTTCAGAAGCTCAAAAAGTTCCTTTTCCTGTGCCAGATACGTCTCTTTATCCGGATATTGCAGCCACAGTTCCTTCTTTGTCTGTTCAAACGGAATGACCGATTCACAGATCAGTTTACTGGGAGCATCGTCTTCTTCTGACACTCTTCCACGGATAAATACTTTGCTCTCTTCATTCAGATATTGCTGATTTTTCTCAAAATCTCTCGGAAAGATCACAACTTCCACAGATCCCACCAGATCCTCCAGTGTCACAAAAGCCATCGTCTTATTGGTCTTGGTATATTTGATCGTCTTGGAAGTGATCATTCCGCCGATCGTCTCCTTGACACCATCGTGCACCTTTGCTCTTCCTGTTTCTTCATCAATCTGAAATTCCAGCGAAGTTCTGGAGATGTTCTTTCTCCATTTTTCCTCGTAATCTTCCAGCGGATGTCCGCTTAAGTATACGCCCAGCACTTCTTTTTCAAATGCAAGCCTGGTCTCTTTTTCATATTCGCCTACATCCGGAAGCGGAATATCAAATTCCGACTTCTGTTCGTCACTCACCAGATCAAACAGAGACATCTGCCCCGTCATGGAATACTTTCTTTCCCGGTTCACCTGATCCATGATCTGAACATAGATGACCATGAACTGTTTTCTGGTTCCTCCCAGTCCGTCAAATGCACCGGACTTGATAAAGCTTTCAATCGTCCGCTTATTGACTTCTTTTCCTGACAGTCTCTCTATAAAATCCTTCAGGTTCTTGAATTCCCCGTTTGCCTTACGTTCCGTAATGATCGCCTCAATCACCGGCCGGCCAATACTTTTGATCGCCGCAAGGCCATATCGGATATTTCCCTGATCAACTGAAAAATTTCCATATCCTTTGTTAATATCCGGCGGCAGGATCTGAATCCCCATCTGGCGGCAGGTATAGATATATTCTGATACCTTTCCGGGATTATCGATCACGGACGTCATAAGTGCCGCCATGAATTCTACCGGATAATAATATTTTAACCAGGCTGTCTGATATGATACTACCGCATATGCTGCTGCATGCGATTTATTAAATGCATATTTTGCAAAATCAATCATCTCATCATAGATCTTGTTCGCGGTCTTCTCATCAATCCCATTGGCAATACAGCCCGGAACCCCTTCTTCTTCATTACCATATACAAAGTTCTGGCGTTCCTTTTTCATCACATCGCCCTTTTTCTTGGACATGGCACGCCGCAGAAGGTCGCTTCGTCCCAGCGTATATCCCGCCAGATCCCGTACGATCTGCATGACCTGTTCCTGGTATACGATACATCCATAGGTCGGTGCCAGGATCGGCTCCAGCTGTGGGCAGTCATAGGTGATGAGCTCCGGATGATTCTTTCCCTTGATATACTGTGGAATGAAATCCATCGGTCCCGGACGATACAGTGAGATTCCCGCAATGATATCCTCCAGATTCTGCGGCTTCAGTTCCTTCATGAAGCTCTTCATCCCGGCACTTTCCAGCTGGAAGATTCCGTCTGTCTTTCCAGTACCGATAGAGCTTAATACTGCTTTATCGTTATAATCGATCTGATTCATATCGATAGGACGTCCGGCACTTTCTGACGCCAGACGGGTGGCATCCTGAATCACCGTAAGTGTTCGAAGCCCCAGGAAATCCATTTTCAAAAGCCCCAGTTCTTCCAGGGTCGTCATGGTAAACTGGGTCGTCACAGAACCATCCGATCCCAGCGACAGAGGAACAAATTCCTCGATGGCACGCTGACCGATCACAACCCCCGCCGCATGCATGGAGGAATGCCGCGGAAGCCCTTCCAGCCTTCTGGACATATCGATCAATTCGCGTACCTGATCATCTTCCTGATACAGTTTCTTAAACTCCGGATTCATCTGTAATGCCCGGTCAAGTGTGATATTCAGCTCAGTCGGCACCATCTTGGCGATACTGTCTACGAACGCATACGGAAGATCCATGACGCGTCCCACATCACGGATGACTCCCCGTGCTGCCATTGTACCAAAGGTTACGATCTGCACCACCTGGTCCGGACCATACTTGCGCACTACATAGTCGATCACTTCCTGACGCCGTTCAAAACAGAAATCCACGTCAATATCCGGCATGGATACTCGCTCCGGATTCAGGAATCGCTCAAAGAGAAGCTGATAGCGGATCGGATCAATACTCGTGATTCCAAGGCAGTAGGATACGATACTTCCCGCTGCCGATCCTCTTCCCGGCCCCACCATGATATTCTGCGTTCTTGCATAATTGATAAAGTCCCATACAATCAGAAAATAGTCGACATATCCCATAGACTGAATGACGGACAGCTCATATTTTAACCGGTCTTTTAATGTATCATCTGCATTCGGATATCTTTTTTCCAGACCCTCATAGCATAACTGATTCAGATATTCCCAGGAAGTATACCCTTCCGGCACATCATATTTTGGAAGTTTTGTCACACCGAATTCGATCTCTACATGGCACCGGTCTGCAATCTTCTGCGTATTTTCGAGAGCCTGAAGAGCATATGGGAAGAGTTCCTTCATCTCTTCCTCCGACTTGATATAGTACTGTCCACCCTCATAACGCATACGATCTTCATCTGCCAGCTTCTTCCCCGTCTGGATACACAGCAGGATGTCATGCGGCTTTTCATCTTCTGCATAGGTATAATGAATATCATTGGTCGCCACCAGTTCAATTCCGGTCTCCTGCGACATGCGAAGCAAAGACTGATTGACCAGTCTCTGTTCCTGCATTCCGTGATCCTGAAGTTCCAGGAAAAAGTTTCCTTTTCCGAATATTTCTTCATATCTGAGCGCAGCCGCTTTGCCTTCACTGTACATTCCCCGCAGAATATTCTTTTGCACCTCTCCTGCCAGACATGCACTCAGCGCAATAATTCCCTCATGAAATTCCCGAAGTACCTCTATGTCCACACGCGGCTTATAATAATACCCTTCTGTAAATCCACGGGAAACGATCTTCATCAGATTGTGATATCCCAAATCATTTTCTGCAAGAAGGACCAGATGATAATATCTGTCATCCCCGCCTCCGACTGCCTCTTTGTCAAATCTGGATCCCGGTGCCACATAAACCTCACACCCAAGAATCGGCTTGATTCCTGCCGCCTTGGCTGCCCGGTAAAAATCAATGACTCCGTACATCACTCCGTGGTCTGTAATAGCCACGCTGTTCATTCCCAGTTCCTTTACACGAGAAACACATTCTTTAATTTTGTTTGAACCGTCCAGAAGGCTGTATTCCGTATGGACGTGCAGATGCGCAAAACTCATATCTTCTCCTCTATAATGAAAGCAAACGGGACTGTAACAACAGTCCCGTTATTCGTCCGTATCAATCTATGAATTGATTACTCTCCATCAATCATATACTTAAATAATTTATTAATATCTTCCGGCTCATGAGCTACAATTTCAAGCTCCGGAATCTCTCCATTTGAAAAAATGTTTGCCATAGATACATACTGTGATAACTTAGACTTTAAATTCAATCTGTCTCCTTCTCCTGTCACCAGCTCTACTTTTCCTGTGCAAGAGTCTACTACTTTAAAAAAACCTTCAATATCTGTAATATTCTGTACTTTCATTTCTATTTCTCCCTTCCCAATCTGTCTCTATGTCTTCGCCCCTATTATAACCTATTTTTGTCTGATTTCAATATTTTTTTCATTTATTTTTATTCTGCCTTCTTTCAGCAGTCTTCCTACTGCACGTTTGAAAGCATTTTTACTCAGCCCCAGATCATTTTTGATGAGTTCCGGATCTGCTTTGTCTGTATACGGAAGACATCCGCCGTTCTTCTCCATCTTTTTCATGATCAGTGCAGCATCCGCATCCATCTGAAGGAATGCCTTTTCCCTTACGCTTAGATCAAGCTTTCCATCTTCTTTTACTTTGACAACTCTTGCATGCACCCTGTCTCCGACATGAAGCTTTCCATAAGCTTCCCGCTTCGGAATCAACGCACTGTAACAGTTGTCTACTGCCACGAATACCCCAAAATTATCACTGATCTCATAGATAATTCCTTCCACCTGATCATCCTTTTTATATGGAGAATCCGTTTGAAGATCATTGTAGATCTTCATAGTCGCACACAGACGATTCGACTTGTCCACATACAGACCGACCAGAACCTCATCTCCTTTTTTCACTTTTGCCGTCTGCTCTTTGAATGGAAGCAGGAGGTCTTTTTCCAGTCCCCAGTCAAGAAATGCTCCGATCCTTCCAGTATCCACTACCTTCAGAACCGCAAGCTCTCCTCTTGTGATCTTCGGCTGCTGTGTCGTTGCGATCAGGCGGTCTGAAGAGTCTTTATAGAGAAATACTTCTACCGGATCTCCAATCTCCACATCTTTTGGAACCTGCTTTTTCGGAAGAAGCACTTTGTCCGTATTATTTCCGAGATATACTCCGAATTCAACCTCTTTTACGATCATCAATCTCTTTTTCTTACCTAATTCATCTGCTAATCCCATCTTCTTATCCTTTCGTTCTCCCATTACATTTATCTGAACCTGAATTCTTCAATTGCATATGGCTTTCCGGCCTCATCGCACAATTCTACGATCGTTCTGTCTTCTTCACATGCGATTCCCGGATATATGATATCCCCATATACTGCTGATTTTTTATATTCTACGCGAAGCTGACGGATCTCAAGGTCCGACGGAAGCAGTTCCATCGCCATCTGCACATACTGACAGTTATTGACATGTTCATTCGTATCAATATGATATCTCCTGACCGGAAATGCTTCTCTTTCTTCTGTTTTTTCCGGAAGTGTGATCTTTCTGGAAGCATATTCCATCTCCAGAGGTTCGCTCTCTCCATACGGTTCAATCTCTTCTGCTGCCGGTCTTGACGGTCTTCCCTTTTCCATATCCATATATACCCACAGAGAATTCGCATACGCGATCTTTTTCTGTTCTTTGTCGCACATACAGAAGTTGCGATCTCCAAACAATCCATTAAATCCGGTTGCCCAGGTACTGACACTGATCTCCTCGCCCAGTTCCGGATAACGTTCCACCACAACCTGCCAGGAAGACAGAATCCATGCCTTCTTCAGTTCTTTGCAGTGGTCGATTCCCAGCCCGAGTTCTTCTGACTGGAACGTACTGCAATCCTGAAAATAATTCACAATTCCCGGAAGTGTGATCTTCTTTGTGTGATCTACTTCACTGAATCGGATCCTGCCGTCAAATGTATATCTGGGAATTTTCTGCATATCCCGTTACCCCTTTCTGTTAAGGTTCTTCCTCCCGACCTTCTCCGAAAAAGAACCATTTTATCTTAAATTCTGAAGATGCAGTTATCATCTCATACTCCTGTGCACTGAGTGCATCCTTCAGCTTTTTCTTTCCATCTTCATCCACAACCGCACATGTGGTATTCATAAAACAGAGATTTGGATATAGCACGCACCACCAGTTATGACCGGAAGCTTTTCCCAGTCTGATACGCAGGGCGTCATACCACCCTTCGGGAAACAGGATATCTCCGTAATATTTATCCGGGAAATAGCACTTTGTCACTTCTGCGGATATTTCATAAGTATCTCCCTGTGCACGAACTACCTGCCGGGCGATCTCTTCTATCTCATCCAAATGCTCCGTGACCCACTGTCTGGTCTGTTCCACATCCGCATCCTTCGGATCCATGCTTTCCTTCATATATGAAATTACCGCATCTCTGACTTTTAACTTGACCTTCTGGTCTTCGCTGCTGTCACTGTTTGCAATCACGTGAAAACGGAACACCTCGCCGGCGAGCGCCTGCTGTGTATCCTGATATTTTGCTTCTACATACGCCATTCTGCGTCCCACGATCTTTGTAGTCAGGATCATGGCAATGCAGATTCCCAGTATAGCACAGATCAGCTGTTTTCTGCTACATTTTCTCAGTATTTTCTCTATACGAGTCATTATGTATCACTCTCCTTAATATTACCTCTGAATCTATTAAGGAGTCTTGACACAATCCTGCATTTTATTCCGTTTCACTTTGTTTTGTACGGATAATATCTATCACACCTTCTACCTGATTGTTGATATGTTCACTTACTATGGCAGATGCTTTTGCCTTATCCCGCTCCATAATATGCTCTATGATCTTCTCATGCTCCGCGATCAGCTGTGGATGTACTTCTTCATTCTTCAGATATTCCACACGGAAACGATACATCTGCTCCCTCAGATTATTCAGAAGCTGAACCAGCTTCTGATTATCCGTAGCCATAAAGATAATATCATGAAAACGCACGTCCGCTTCTGCGATTTCTGTAATATCCCTGCTTTTTAAAATCTTTTTAAAATCTTCTGCCGCCTTTTTCAGATCCTCGATCTCTTCTTTTGTGATCTTATCACATGCCAGCTGAACTGCCAGCTCTTCCAGTGCCTTTCTGACTTCCAGCACATCTCTTAAGCTTTTTTCCGAGATATCCGCAACTTCTGCTCCTTTTCTTGGAATCATCAGGACCAGCCCTTCCAGTTCCAGCTTTCGAATGGCTTCACGGATCGGAGTCCGGCTGACCCCCAGCTTGTTGGCAAGCTGAATCTCCATCAGACGTTCTCCCGGCTTCAGCTCTCCCCGAAGGATTGCCTGTCTGAGTGTATTGAATACCACATCTCTGAGCGGCAGATACTCGTTCATGTTTACTGTAAAGTTTGATTCCATTCTCTATCTCCTCCTTGCATTATGTATGCCTGTTACATACACCTGCTTTGCCAACTGAAGATCTTTTATCTTCTGTGCTGCTCTTTTTGCCCGTTCTTTTTCTTCGTATATGCCAAATACCGTTGGTCCGCTGCCGCTCATCATTGCATTGAGTGCACCGTTCTCTTTCATGACATTCTTGATCTCTTCGATTACCGGATATTCTTCGATCGTGACTTTTTCCAGTACGTTGCCCATACAGGAAGCAATCTTTTTCAGATTCTTTGACTTCAGCCCATCCAGAATACCATCGATGTCCGGATGTTCCGTAATCTCATGTGAATCCAGCTTTTCATAGACCAGTTTTGTAGATACACTGATCGGAGGCTTGGCGATCAGTACATGGCACTTCGGCATCGCCGGAAGCGGTGTCAGTATCTCGCCGATTCCTTCTGCAAGGACGGTTCCCCGCATCACACAATATGGTACATCTGCTCCGAGAGTTACACCTCTGTCCATCAGTTCTTTCTGCGACAATCCCAGTGAAAACATCCGGTTCATCCCGAACAGAACTGCTGCCGCATTCGAACTTCCTCCTGCCATTCCGGCAGCTACAGGGATATGCTTCTCAAGCGAAATATCCACGCCTTCTTTGATCTCAAATTCCCGCATCAGAAGATCCGCTGCTTTATATGCAAGATTATTTTCGTCGGCAGGCAGATAATACAGGTTGGTGGAGAGCCTGATTCCCGGTTCTTTTGTCTTCTGCATCCGGATCTGATCATACAGGTACAGTGTCTGCATGACCATCCGCACATCATGATATCCATTTTCTCTTCTTCCCAGAACATCCAGTCCAAGGTTAATCTTTCCCAGTGCTTTTAATTCCAGTTTATTCATATGTGTTCTCCTTCAAATGTGTATCGCACCCGTGTATCTTGTATACAGTGTACTTATAGTATACTCATATTTTCTTTAAAAATCAATATTTTATCACCCGACTTTATCTCTTCTTTTTCCAGATGATTTATTTCCATGATTCCCTCAACGGTCGTGCTGTAACGTTTTGCCAGATCCCACAGTACATCCCCTTCCCGGACAATATATCCCGTAATTCCCGGCCGCTTCTCCACTTCTTCCATATTGACGGCTTCAAAATCCACAGACTCAATATTCGTGATCGTAACCGGCCTTCTGATAAAGCTGTGAAATGCGAGCACTGCCTTTACCTCCACTTCTTCACTTCCCAACAGCCCTATCGAGAGCTGCTCGACCGCATATGTAAGATCACAGACCATATCCTCTGTGGTCTCATTACTTTCCATCAGATAGGAAAATGGCACCATGCCCTGCCAGGTATCAAACGGAGCCATATCATCTGCCTTAATATACAGAAAACTTAAGTGAAGCACACCTTCAATCTGAATTCCTCCGTCTGTCGGTGTCGTACGTTCCAGCTGAATCCTTGCACTGCTCTGGCAGATCTGCAGAATGCTGTCCTTGATCTCCGGCAGGGACAGCTGCTCTGTCACCCTGCATTTGGAATGGTTCTGCATCAGAAGCTGCTCCAGCAGAAGTTCACTGGCTGTCGGAACGCACACCCGTTCCAGAGAATACAGATCTGACAGAATATTCAGTTTTTCTTCTTCATATATAACCATACGAATCTCCAGAGTAGCTTCTACTCCAATCAGACGCATTTCGCCATTTTCATCCATTCTTGTCTCAATGTTTACATCCGTCAGTTCAGAATTCATATGGTGATACATCGATTCCTGAGCACCGCTGCAAGCGATTCGTCCTTCATATGGCACATTCTGGCTGATCCAGTCTGTCTTTCCATCCAGGGTTTCATACAGACAAAATACCATCAGCTCTCCCTGTATCTGCAATTCATCTTCCTTCAGCCTGGTATCCATTTTTCTGCTATCCACATTCGTCCACAGCATATTCCCAATATTTTCTTTCGTTCCATTCAGTACGATCTCCTCTTTGATCCGATAAGTATCCTTCCCTGACCAGTACACCTTCAGAAGTTCTTTTTCTTCTATTTTCTTATATATCGGGATATCCGAATCAATATCCATTGTAATCTCCGATTCCTGCATTCCTTCGCAGGCAAGTGTGATCTCTGCCAAAGTCTTGATGTTCAGTTTTCTGGAATGAATTGCCGTTACCGTCAGGTCTGCTTCCTTCGCTTTTATGATCAGATTTCCCTGCGGCTCCTGTTCCAGATAGATCATCTCCTCGAACGGAATTCTTCCTTCCAGGCTGGCAAGACGCCCGCTCCCATCCTCTGTAATATACAGGACCTTAAAATTCAGCTTGCCTGCTGCCCGAACATAATTCTCTACCACCTTCATATCTTCTATATTAAGAGTACCCTCTGACATTATAATTTCCTTCACGTCACTTTTTGCATCCGGTACATTATAATCATCATCAATGTAAAACTGATCAATCATTGTCTTTCCCGAGCGGAAAGTCTGCATACGCCTTGTAATATACTCCATCTTTTTCGCCTCCTACTCATAGATAACCTGTTTATCTGTATACTCCGTCTTAATCACAAGATATGGGAATGTTTTTTTATCCAGGATCTCCTGGTCCTTATCCGGTCCCAGCAGATCGGTTCTGAGATATATGCCATTTTCCGTTTCATAACAGGCATCCACTTTCACACTGTAACCGTTCGTATCCTGCCCCCCGTATCCCCGGACAATATACAGATATCCCTGATCCCCATAACACATCTTCATCTCTTCGCATTTTGCCTGCTCTATCTCCTGCGCAAGTTCTTCCGGTATCTCCGACTTATCCACCACAGTATATTCAATATCACGAAGTTTTTTCCCCTCTATCTTCCCTGCTTTACAGCCGCTCAGACAGAAAGCACACAGTATAACAGCAAGTACTGCACATAATCTTTTCATACTGTCCTGCTTCAAAATATTCTCTTTATTATCATACACATGAGTACTGTGAAAAATACCACTTTTGTAGTATAATAAAATGCAATGATACACATACTACTGAATTACAGAAAGGATAAAGCTTATTATGATAAGAATTACATTTGTATTTTTATTTCTGATTTTATTTCTGATTCTCGGGATTCCGGTTCTCGGTATCGAATGGCTGATCGGGCGTTTCAGTAAGAACACGATGGATTACAGCAGTCTTCGCATCGTTCAGTGGGGATTCAACACGATCCTCAAGATTACCGGTGTGGAGATCACCGTGATCGGAGAGGAAAATGTTCCGGATGAACCGGTTCTGTTCATCGGCAACCACCGCAGCTACTTTGACATTCTGATTACTTATGCACGCTGCAAAAGGCTGACCGGATATATTGCAAAAAAAGAGATGCTGTCGATTCCTCTGCTCAGCACCTGGATGAAACGGCTCTATTGTCTCTTCCTGGACCGCAGCAACCCGAAGGAAGGCCTGAAGACCATCCTGCAGGCAATCGATTATATCAAACAGGGCATCTCTATCTGCATCTTTCCGGAAGGCACACGGAACAAAGGAGAGGAATTATCTCTTCTTCCTTTCCACAATGGTTCCTTCAAGATTGCAGATAAGACGGGATGCGCGATCATACCGATGAGCATCAACAATACTGCCGATATCTTTGAAAGTCATTTTCCACGAATCAAAAAGACACACGTCATTCTGGAATACGGCACTCCGATCTATCCAAAGGAACTGGATAAAGAGACCAAAAAGCATATCGGAGAATACTGCAGCAATATCATACAGGAAACAATCAATAAAAATCAGGCGCTTCTTTAACGCCTGATTTACTTTTTCTTTTACTTTTGTACTTTCAGGTGCTATAATAAAACGTAATTTAAATATCAGAAAAAAAACACCGTAAAAAAGGCGTATAAAAAGGAGCTTTTATAAAAATGAGTGAACGAAATCTTACGTTACTGACGGATCTGTATGAACTTACGATGATGCAGGGATATTATGAAAAAGGTCAGAACGAGAAAGTCATCTTCGACGTTTTCTTCCGTCAGAACCCATGCAGCAATGGTTATTCCGTCTGTGCCGGACTCGAACAGGTAATAGAATATATCAAAAATCTGAACTTTTCTTATGAAGATGTTGATTATCTGAGAAGTCTTGGAATTTTTAAAGATGATTTTCTTCATTATCTCAGCGGCTTTCATTTCAGCGGGGATATTTATGCGATTCCGGAAGGTACGGTTGTATTTCCAAAAGAACCTCTTCTGAAGGTGATCGCACCGATTATGGAAGCACAATTAGTAGAAACTGCGATTCTGAACATCATCAATCATCAGTCTCTGATCGCGACCAAAACTTCCCGTATCGTATTTGCCGCCAATGGTGACGGTATCATGGAATTCGGTCTGCGAAGAGCACAGGGACCGGATGCGGGTCTGTATGGTGCACGTGCTGCTATGATCGGCGGGTGTGTCGGTACCTCCAACGTACTTGCAGGTCAGATGTTTGATGTTCCTGTGATGGGAACCCATGCCCACAGCTGGATCATGAGTTTTCCGGATGAATATACTGCTTTTAAGACCTATGCAGAAATGTATCCGGACAACTGCACCTTGCTGGTCGACACCTACGACACATTAAAATCCGGCGTACCAAACGCCATCCGCGTATTCCAGGAATACAAAGATTCCGGAAAGAAATTCCAGAAATACGGAATCCGTCTTGACAGCGGTGACCTTGCATATCTGTCCAAAGAAGCCAGAAAGATGCTGGATGCGGCCGGATTTACGGATGCTTCCATCTGTGCTTCCAATGATCTGGATGAATACCTTCTGCATGACCTGAAGATCCAGGGCGCAGCCATCAATTCATGGGGTGTCGGCACCAACCTGATCACTTCCAAGGACTGCCCTTCTTTCGGAGGCGTCTATAAGCTTGCAGCAATCCAGAATGAGGCCGGCGAATTTGTACCGAAGATCAAGATCTCTGAAAATACAGAAAAGATTACCAACCCGGGAAATAAAACCATTTTCCGTATCTATGATAAGGCAACCGGAAAAGTAAAGGCTGACCTGATCTGCTTTGCAGATGAGACCTTCGACCCCAGAGAAGATATGCTGTTATTCGATCCTCTGGAAACCTGGAAAAAGACGAAGCTTCCGGGCGGTTCCTATACGATGCGTGAGATTCTCGTACCCGTATTCCGAAATGGAGAATGTATCTACCAGTCTCCTTCCGTAAAAGAGATTGCGGAATATTGTAAAGCTGAAAAGAGTACTCTGTGGGAAGAAACCAAGCGTCTCTTCTATCCACATCAGGTATATGTGGACTTATCACCAAAGCTTTATGAAGTAAAAAAATCTCTGTTAGACCAGATGAATATGACTGACTAAGAAAGGAAAAAAACTATGAAAATTATTGTATTAGCCGGAGGACTCAGTCCCGAACGTGATGTATCTCTGATATCAGGCGCAGGTATCTGCCGTACTTTGAGAGAGAATGGCCATCAGGCATATCTGCTTGATCCATTCTTTGGACTTCCGTATGATTCCGATCGTCTGGAAGAAGTATTCGATCTTCCGGATGCCGGTCTTGGACTGGCTGAAGGAATCAAGACGACTGCACCCGATCTGGAAGCACTTCGCAAGTCGCGTCCGGATCAGTCTGAAAGCCTTCTCGGACCAAATGTAATCGAGCTCTGCCGCATGGCGGACATCACTTTTATGGGTCTTCACGGATCTATCGGAGAAGACGGAAAACTACAGGCTACTTTTGACACACTCGGAATCCATTACACCGGTCCGAATTCTCTTGGCTGTGCATTATCCATGAACAAACTGGTGGCAAAGCAGATATTCAAAATGTCCGGCGTTCCGACTCCTCGCGGAACCTCTCTCGACATCAGAACCAAGGACACCCCTCTGAAGGATCTTGGCTACTACCTTCCGCTGGTCATCAAGCCATGCTCCAACGGTTCCAGTATCGGTGTCTACATCTGCCATACAGAAGAAGAATATGCAGATGCAATCCATCAGTCTTTCGATATCGACCATACTGATGAAGTAGTGATCGAGCCTTATATCAAGGGCCGGGAATTTGCCTGCGGCATCTTTGCCGGCAAAGCACTCCCTCTCGTTGAGATCATCCCGAAGGACGGAGTATTCAGCTATGAGAACAAATATCAGGACGGCGGCGCCAAAGAGATCTGCCCTCCGGTATCTCTGGATCAGGAAACACAGGAAAAGATTCAGCGCGCAGGAGAAAAAGCATTTGAAACTCTCCGCATGGATGTTTATGCCCGTGCAGATTTTATCATTGATGACTCTGACGGTGAATTCTATTGCCTGGAAATGAACGCTCTTCCGGGAATGACTCCGGCAAGTCTTCTTCCAAAAGCGGCCAGAGAAGCCGGATACGCCTACAACGAGCTCTGTGAGGCAATCATTCAGGAGTCAATCAAAACACGTTATTAATAAAACTGGCCTTTCCTCTTAAGTAACATCTGAGGTCTGGCCTTTTCTGACGCAAGGAGATATGAATTATGAAGAACCTTACCTTAGAACATATTACAAAAGCATGTCGCGGCACTTACCACGGTGATACCGGCAAATTATCAGAAGAGGTATCAGGCGTCGTCATAGACAGCCGTAAGGTACAGCCGGGATATCTCTTCGTTGCAATCGACGGAGAACGTGTAAATGCACACAAATTTATTCCTGATACCATTCAGGCAGGTGCCTTGTGTGTCGTATCACATGAAGATCTCGGTGAAACAGATTATCCCTATATTCTGGTAGAATCCACCGGTCAGGCTTTACTGGATATTGCCAAGCTGTATCGTGATTCATTCGACATGAAAGTAGTCGGAATCACAGGAAGTGTGGGAAAGACAAGTACGAAAGAGATGATTGCTTCCGTTCTCTCTCAGAAATATAAAGTACACAAGACTCTGGGGAATTTTAACAATGAATGGGGACTTCCGATTACCATCTTCGATATGCCGGAAGATACCGAAGTCGCTGTGCTGGAGATGGGCGTCAATCATTTTGGCGAGATGCGCCGTCTCTCTTCCGTCTCAAGCCCGGATATCTGCATTATCACCAATATCGGTGTTGCACATCTGGAATTCTTTAAGACCAGGGAGGGTATCCTTCAGGAAAAGACTCAGATGATCCAGGATATGAAAGACAAAGGAACTATCATTCTGAACGGCGATGATGACCTTCTTGCCAATGTCGGACCGATCAAAGGCGTGTCTCCTGTCTTCTTCGGGCAGGGCGACAACTGCCAGTTCCGCGCAGACAATATAGAGCCACTGGGACTTCGCGGAACTGCATGCACCATCACCTTAAAAGACGGAACTTCCTTCGACTGTATCGTTCCACTTCCGGGTATCCACATGGTCAGCAATGCCCTTGCAGGTGCGGCTGCAGGTTATGCACTCGGACTGACAGCCGACGAGATTAAAGCCGGTATCGAAGGACTTCCTTCCATCCCGGGACGCGGCAATATCATAAAGACAGACCGTCTGATCATTCTCGACGACTGCTACAATGCCAATCCGATCTCCATGATGGCTTCCATCGATGTTCTGAACATGGCAATCGGAAGAAAAGTGGCTGTACTTGGAGATATGGGAGAACTTGGAGAAGATGAGAAAGAACTTCACCGCAGTGTTGGAGAGTACGCAGCTGAACATGGCATCGACCTGTTATGCGGAATCGGCGATCTCTGTCGCGAGATGGTAGACGGAGCCGTAAAAAAGAGTACTGCCACGAAAGCGCTCTGGTTTGCCGATAAAGCAGAATTCCTGAATGCCATGAATGACATCCTTCAGGAAGGTGACAATATTCTGGTCAAAGCTTCTCATGGAATGCATTTCCCTGAGATTGTAGACGCACTGACCAACATATAACAGGAGAACGAAAGACTATGGATTATCAGATTCTTGCTCTTGATCTGGACGGTACACTTACCAACTCCAAAAAAGAGATTACCAGACCTACTTTAGAAGCATTGATTGACATACAGAAAGCAGGAAAGAAAGTGGTGCTTGCCAGCGGCCGTCCTACCAAAGGGGTTCTCCCTCTTGCGAAGCAGCTGCATCTGGAAACATACGGAAGCTATATTCTGTCTTTTAACGGTGCCCGGATTACCGATTGCCGCACCGGAAATGCAATCTACAACAAAACGCTTCCGACCTGGTGCTTCGAACCTGTATATCAGATTGCCAGTGAATACAAAGATACCGGAATCGATATCCTTGCATATCCTCCGGACAGACTGATCTCCGGCTTCCGGCCGAATCAGTACACTGAACTGGAGTCCTTTATCAATCATGCACCGATTGACTGCGTCGGGGAAGACTTCCTGCAGCACATCCCGAAGGACTCCAATAAGCTTCTGATTCCCGGAGATCCCGAAGTATTGCAGCAGATTCAAAAGCGGTTAAGAGAACATTTCCGGTCCGCACTCAACATCTACTGCTCCGATCCGTTTTTCCTGGAAGTCATGCCGCCCTGCATCGATAAGGCACATTCTCTGCTGCGGCTGCTGACGAGTATCGGTCTTACTGCAGAACAGATGATCTGCTGCGGAGACGGATATAATGATATTACCATGATCGAGACCGCCGGGCTTGGAGTCGCAATGGCCAATGCGCAGCCTGCTGTGCTGGAGAAGGCAGATTATGTAACGCGCTCCAATGATGAGGACGGGGTACTCCATGTAATCAATCAATTTATGAGATGATTCTAAGCCTGACATCATCGATATTTACAAGAACGCTTCGACGCTGATTCGCTTACCTCAGCTTTTCTTGTAAATATCGATGATTGTTCTGTTTAGAGCTCAATATCCTATGACGGGCTTTTTATACTCCCTCAGCTTTTCTTGTAGATATCGCTGATGTCTATACTCCTTCGTTATCGAATTCCGGGATGAAGCTTTCTTCTGCTACATCTCCTTCCTGGAAAAAGCCGCATTCTATCCCTAATTCCAGTGCATAATCTATGACTTTTTCGTACTCTCTTTTTGTCACTTTCCGGCTAAGGGTCTTATGTTCTTTGACCTGCGGCATCGGAGTATACTGATTCATGATGCTGATATAGATACGGTCGCCATAGGTCTCATACAGATATCGCAGTACTGCTTTTGAATTTTTCACATGTCCTGGAAGCACCAGATGCCGTACGATTACGCCCGAAAGCGCCATCCCGGTTCTTTCATCCATCTTCAGTGTTCCGGTCTGTCTTACCATCTCTTCCAATGCACTTTTTGCATATTCCGGATAATCCGGAGCATTGGAATATTCCTTTGCCAGTGCACTGTCCATGTACTTAAAGTCCGGAAGATAGATATCTACATATCCTTCCAGTCTTTTCAGAGTCTCCGGCTTTTCATATCCGCTGGTATTATATACGATTGGAAGATGCAGACCATTGCTTCTGGCTATATCCAGTGCTTCTATGATGTGCGGCGTGTAATGCGTCGGCGTGACCAGATTGATATTGGCAGCCCCTTTTTCCTGAAGTTCCAGAAAGATCTGTGCCAACCGTTCGATCGATATGACTTTTCCTCTTTTCGCCGCCGCAATTTGATAATTCTGGCAGAATCTGCAGCGCATGGGACATCCGGAAAAGAACACCGCTCCGGATCCGGAAGCCCCTGATATACAGGGCTCCTCCCACATATGAAGAGCGGCACGGGCAACAACAAGTTTTTCAGATGCCCCACAGTATCCCTTTTGTCCCCCACTTCTGTTTACTTTGCAATTTCGCGGACATAATCTGCATTCTTCCATATGCATTCTCATATTTATCCTCCACCTTCTCTTTCTGCAGTCAGTATAACATAATTTCAGGAGATTTCTTTGCGTTCCTTGTGGAAATGTTGAATTTGTTCCACGAAAATGTTACAATTTTGATGTTTAGAATACTTGAAGTTTCTTTGAGTTCCAGAAAGGAGTGTATGATAAACATGAGTAATTTTATAATCAGCTGCTGTTCCACAGCAGACCTTACAGAAGAACATTTTAAAGCACGCGATATTTCCTATATTTGCTTCCATTTTGAATTAAACGGGAAAGAATATACCGATGACCTTGGAAAATCTATTCCATTTGACCAGTTTTACAAGGCAATGGCCGACGGCGCCGAAACGAAGACATCCCAGGTAAACGCAGATGAATTCGAAACTTATTTCGAATCATTTCTGAAAGAGGGAAAAGACATTCTGCATGTATGTCTGTCTTCGGGAATCTCCGGTGTCATTAATTCAGCCATGATTGCCAGATCCGAACTGGAAGAACGTTATCCGGATCGCAGGATCTACATTGTTGACTCACTGGGTGCTTCCTCCGGTTATGGCCTTTTGATGGACCGCCTGGCGGACCTTCGTGATGAGGGAAAAAGTATCGAAGAAGTCCGGGATTATGCGGAGGCACACAAGTTAAATCTGCATCACTGGTTTTTCTCCACAGACCTTACCTTCTATGTAAAAGGTGGAAGAATCTCCAAAACAGCCGGATTTATCGGAGGTGCCTTGAGTCTCTGCCCGCTTCTTAATATGGATAACGAAGGGCATCTGATTCCCCGTTACAAGATCCGCACAAAGAAAAAAGTTATTCGTGCGATCGTTGATAAGATGGAAGAGTGTGCAGATGACGGACTGGAATATTCCGGGAAATGCTATATCTCACATTCCGGGTGTTATGAGGATGCACGAGCTGTTGCCGATCTGGTAGAAGCACGGTTTCCAAAATTAAACGGACGCGTTGAGATCTACAGTGTCGGAACCACCATAGGAAGCCACACAGGCCCTGGAACCGTAGCATTGTTCTTCTGGGGAAAAGAGCGAACCGATTAGAATAAGAATAAGAACAAAGGAGGATTTTCACCTATGAAAACAGCTGTTATGACTGACACAAACAGCGGAATCAGCCAGCAGGACGCCAGATCCATGGGGATCTTTCTTCTGCCCATGCCGGTCATTATCGATGAAGAGACTCGTTATGAGGGGATTGACCTCACAGAAGAAGAATTCTACGAGAGTCTGAAAGGCGGAAAGAATGTATCCACATCCCAGCCTTCTCCCGCGGACGTCATGGACATGTGGGATCAGATTCTGAAGGAAGGATATGACGAGATCATTCACATCCCGATGTCCAGTGGATTAAGCGCTTCCTGCCCCACTGCGATCAGCCTTTCTGCAGACTATGACGGCAAAGTCATGGTTGCAGACAATCACAGAATCTCCGTAACACAAAAGGCTTCTGTTCTATATGCAAAAAAACTTGCTGACGCAGGCCTTCCTGCAAAAGAGATTAAGGCAAAACTGGAAGCAGATGCTTACAACTCCAGCATCTACATCGCAGTAGACACTCTGGAATTTCTGAAAAAAGGGGGCAGAGTCACACCTGCCGGTGCTGCGCTTGGAGCTGTGCTGAATATCAAGCCTCTTCTGACGATTCAAGGTGAAAAACTGGATGCGTTTGCCAAGCTTCGCGGCATGAAAAAGTGCAAGGCCAGGATGGTAGAGGCTTTAAAGAATGACAGAGAGACGCGATTTAAAGATATTCCTGCAGAGCGCCTGCTGATCGGTACTGCCGGCGCCAATCTGACGGAACAGGAAGCATCCGAATGGAAACAGATGATGGAAGATGCCTTTCCGGGTGCTTATGTATACTATGATCCACTGTCTTACAGTGTCGGATGCCATGTAGGACCGAAAGCATACGGTACAGGAATCAGTATTGTTGCAGAAGATTAATTTTTGTTCATACACATAAAAAATATAAGAAGGAAACCATTATGTGTGAAACAGGCAATATTATCTATCGTGAACCCGTTGTAGAGGATGCCGGAAAGATTGTAGACTTCTACAATTATGTAGGCGGAGAGACATTTTATCTCAGCTTCGAAAAAGACGAGTATCCAATGAATGAAGAACAGCAGCGGGAGGACATTCTGTCAACCAATGCTCATCCGGCATGCATCATGATCCTTGCCATGGATGGACAGGAGATCGCAGGAATCGGAACCATCCATTCCGGCAACAAGATCAAATCCCGTCATCAGGGAGAGCTCGGAATTGTTGTTGCGAAAAAGTACCAGAAAAAAGGGATCGGAAGTGAGATCATCCGACGTCTGATCGACTTCTGTAAAGAGAATGGAATTACTACTCGAATTCAACTGGATACACTTTGCGCCAACGAGGTCGCTGTAAAACTGTATGAAAAGTTTGGATTTGAGATTGAAGGACATCTGCGTAATCAAACACGTGTAGACGGGGTATATTATGACCTGTATGTTATGGGACTGATGCTATAATACGTTTTCCTGTAACACCTTCTTACCCGATCTATAGACTTCTGGATTTTTCCAGTGAATAATATTGACCACCAGGTCTATTTGTGACATGCTACAAAATAGACCCGATGGTCAATTTTTTTGCAAAAGGATGATCTTATGAATCGCGAAGAAAAAAATCAACAGACCAAACGTCGGATTATGGAAAGTGCACTTGCTGAATTTTCACAAAAAGGCTATGGAGCCAGCTCTGTAAATACCATTTGCGCTGCCCAGAATATATCAAAAGGAATCATCTACCATTATTTTAAAACCAAAGATGATCTTTACCTTGCATGTGTGGAAGAATGTTTTCAGCTGCTCATTTAAAAGAAGGCATTCAGGAACGAATGCAGGCGTATGATGACCTGAATATCGATATTCTGAAAAATCTGCTGAAATTGCTGCCCCTGAATCCTCATTTTACCAACGCAGAGGTGGTAGACACCTTCCGCCAATTTCAGGATTTTATTAACGCAAAGTGTCAGATTGCTCATATGAGCACAGCGGAATTTGAAATTCGTGAAGATCGCTGCCATAAGGCATTAGAAATATTACTTTATGGCGTTATTGACAGAAAGGAGACCTCACATGACTGAAAAAGTTTCACAATCGCAATCTGTTCTCGGAAGCATGAACCCTTCCAGAGCAATTGTAAAACTTGCAGTTCCTGCAACCCTTGCCCTATTAGCCAAAGCAGTCTATAACATTGTGGATACTGCTTATATCGGAATGCTGCATTCCAATCTGGCTCTGACTGCTGTAGGAGTAACCTTACCGTTATTGTTAATTATGGTATCTATTGAAAATATCTTTGCCGCCGGCGCCGCCGTACTTGCCGGACGCCAGCTGGGTGCAAAAGATGACGAAGGTGCCAGCATAACCGTAACCACCGTTATCGGCCTGTCCATCATAATCGGTGTAATTCTGTGTGTAGGAGGCATTTTCTTTATAGAACCTCTGCTGCGCTCCTTTGGCGCTTCAGACGCATCACTTCCTCTTGCCAAAGATTATGCATTCTGGATGTTTATTGCAGCTCTGGCAAATCTACCTGCACAGAGTATGAACTGCTCTGCCCGCGCGGAATCTTCCGTGAAGATTTCTTCGATCGCTGTTATTACAGGTGCATTGTTAAATGTAATACTGGATCCGATCTTTATGTTTGACTTTGGTCTTAACATGGGAGTAGAAGGTGCTTCTCTTGCAACTACAGTTTCACAGTTTGTTGCATTTGCCATCCTTGCGTGGTTCTACCTCAGTGGTCGGTCTGTAATCAGGATTAAAGTCAGATCTTTCCAGCCGAGCTGGAAGCTGATCAAAACAGTAACTTTAATCGGTATTCCAACTGCAGTAATACAGATCTGCCTCTCCGTTGCTTCTTCTCTGACCAATATTGCTTCCGCTCCTCTGCCTGATGCAGATGAGATCATTGCTGCCTATGGTGTTGTCCAGCGACTGATTCTGATCGGATGCTATATTGTCATGGGATTTATGCAGGGCTATCAGCCAGTGGCATCCTACGCATTTGGCGCAAAGAACGAAAATCGCTTTCATCAGTCCGTGCGCTTTGCCTTGAAAGGTTCTCTTCTTCTGACAGTAATCGTCGAAGCAGTGTATATTATACTGTCACAGCCGTTGATTATGCTGTTTAATCGCAACCCACTCATCATCGAATACGGCAGATACCTTTTGATTGCCCAGGTAGCTCTTTATCCTGCCTTCGGCCTGTGTTATATGATGACCATCACTTTCCAGACCATCGGTTCATCAAGGTTCGGACTCTTTCTTTCCATGATCCGACAAGGGATCTTCTACGTTCCCTTTATCCTGACTCTGCCGAAACTTCTCGGTGTGACTGGAATCTACTTTACACAGCCTGCAGCGGACATTCTGACGATTCTGGTCTGCATCTTTTCAATCAAGCCAATGAAGCGAATTGCCTCAGAAAATATGGCCTTACAAAACTCCGTCTAATCCGATTTTCTGACAGCAGCGATCATTAAGGCGGTCGTCAGAAGTTCTGCCGCCGGAAATGCAAGCCATATTCCGGTCATTCCAAGCAGACCCGCAAGCACATATGCACATACGCTGATCGCAAGTACTCCTCTCACAATTGAGGTAAAAAATGCCCATCCGGCCTTCTCAGTCGCTCCCAGGTATCCGGTTCCCACCATATTAAAGCCCGCAAACAGAAAGCCTATAAAATAGAGTCTGACACCTTCCAACGCATATACTGCCATCTGCCCGTTCTGTTCACTGTTAAATATACGCACGATCGGTTCTGTAAAGACATTGGTAGCCAGAACAACCAGTATTGCAAGCACGATCGAAGTTCCGACTGCCATTTCAAGAATCTTTCTTACAGATTCCCGATCTCCCTTTCCATAACATTCACTGAAAAGCGGTTGTGACCCCTGTGATACTCCATTGAATATGGAAGTGGCAACGATCGCTGTATTTGCAACGATTCCATATGCTGCCACACCATCATTGCCCGCCAGTCCCAGAATCAGAAAGTTGAAGATCACAGTCGTCACTCCGGAAGCAATCTCACCAATGAACGCTGACATTCCAAGCTGACATGCTTCGATCAGCCGTTTCAGTGAAGGTCTGCGCCATACCCATCGAATAGTGCTTCTCTTCGAGAAAAAGTGCCGGCAGCACATCAGAATTCCCACGACCGGCGAAAATGCAGTTGCCAGCGCAGCTCCCGCCATGCCCATGCCAAATGGAAACATCAGCACATAATCCATCACAATATTAAACAGACTGCTGAAGAGTGTCGCCTGCATTGCAAGAGACGGACTTCCGTCATTTCTCACAAATGCATTACAGATGTGGTTCCCCATAAAAAATGGAGCAAACAACAGAAAGATTCTGGTATACGAGGTACCTACCGCGACAATCCTCGCATCTCCTCCAAGAAATGCGATCAGTTTTCCCGGTACGAATATCCCCATGCCTATAAAAACGATTCCAAATATCAGCGCAAACATCAGCGCATTTGAAAAAAACTCATCTGCCTTTCTATCTTTCCTGGCACGCAGAATATTGAATCTCGTTGCAGATCCCACTCCGATCATCGCTCCGACTCCAAAGATCAGACTGTAGATCGGAAGCACCAGATTCAACGCAGTAATTCCATCTGCTCCTTCTGCCTTTGAGATAAAAAAGGTATCTGCCAGTACATAGGCAGATATCCCGATCATTCCCAATATGTTCTGAGAGACATACCGTGCGAACTTGCTCTCAATCCTGTTTTTTTCTGCTACTCTCTCAATAACCATGATTTCCCCCAGATTGTACTTACTCTTACTGTTTCTCAGTATAACAAATTTTATGAACTTTTCAATGAAAAAGTACCTTTTGAATCTCTTCTTCACAGGACCTCATCGCATCAATGGTCTTTTCAATCAGCGTATTCAGTTCCCATCCCAGCATATCCGCACCACGTTCGATCACTTCTCTGGAGCATCCTGCGGCAAAGTTTTTGCTTTTATATTTCTTCTTAACGGACTTCACTTCCATGTCCTGAACACTTTTTGATGGACGCATCAATGCTGCGGCACCAATCAGACCTGTAAGCTCGTCGACCGCATACAGGACTTTTTCCATCTCATGCTCCGGCTTTACGTCTACCGTTAATGCATATCCATGACTGCAGACTGCATGGATGATATCCTCCCCGACTCCGGCTTCACGCAACAGTTCCGGGGCTTTGATGCAATGTTCTTCTGGGTATTGCTCAAAATCGATATCATGGAGCAGCCCGACAATTCCCCAGTATTCCGCTTCTTCCGAATATCCAAGTTCCACTGCATACCATTTCATCACACCCTCTACCGTCAGCGCATGCTGAATATGAAATGAATCCTGATTATACTTTAATAATAATTTCCATGCTTCTTCCCGTTTGATATACTGACTCATTCTTTTGATTCCTTCTTTCTTCATTATATAAAATATTCGATGGTTGTCTCCATCGTCTTTTTGGTACAGTCGTTATAGATAATTACAGCTTCTCTCTCACCTTCCGGCCCCAGGGCATATAATTCGGTTGTTTCGCGGTTAAACCGCTCTTCATCCACAATCCGGTTATACCGGAAGGGCTGATCTTTTACCTGCACGATTCCGGGTTCTTCATATTTTTCTTCCACATAATACGGATCAAACATCATCGCCGCACAGGAGGTCCCCTTCTTACCCATAACACCGTCTCCGTCATAACAATCCAGACAATAAAGCATGATATTACGGATAATAACCGGCGAGATCTCCTCACGATCAAATAAAAAACTGATGGCATTCAACATTGACGTCGGTCCACAATCATATTCCGACAATTGATAATGAAGTGGATTTTTCATAAGCATACCTCCAAGTTTTCCTATCTGTTTGATATGTATTATAAAAACGAAATCGAATTTCGTCAAGTGTTTTCATAAAAAAGAGAAACCCGATCCACTTTATCAGCGACCAGGTTTCTCTTCTTATAGCATAATCTATTCTTTATTCATTCATCACAGCCTCAATATCTTCTATCGTTCTCGGGATATCTGCCGACAGGTTCTCACATCCGTCTTCTGTCACCAGGCAGTTATCCTCCAGACGGAAGCCGATTCCCCATTCTTCATGATAGATTCCCACATCGATACAGAATGCCATACCCGGTGCAACAACATCCGGTGTCTTCACCACATCATGAACATCGAATCCGATGTGGTGTGCACCACCATGCCACATATAGGTTCCGATCTCATCATAAGAACTCAGTACACCTGCATCCTTCAATCGCTCACAATTATATCTGCGAATCTCCGCATCCACCTCCATCATCTTCATACCCGGCTTTACGATCTGGAACATATGATCCGACGTTGCAAGTGCACACTCATAGAGCAGTCTCTGTCTCTCATTGTATCTTCCGTTACACGGCCATCCTCTGGATACATCTGTAATCAGGTTATCATACTGTGCCCCTACATCATTCAGAATCATATCACCATCCTGTGCCTGTCCATGATATGAATAATAATGAATACAGAAGTTGTTCTTTCCTGCAGAGATAATTGACGGGAATCCCGGTCCTTTCGGCCCGAACTGACCGAGCGCATGGTCAAATTCCGCCTTATACTGATACTCATACATGCCTGGTCTGGAACTTTTCATCATTGCAAGAATACCAGCCTTTGTAATCTTTTCTGCCTCCCTTAATGCTTCGATCTCACACGGCTGCTTGATCAGTCTAAGTTCACGGATCAGGATATTCGCATTGCCGATCTGAAGATACGGGAAATGCTTTTGTGTATATCTGAGAAATCTTTGTGCCGGCCGATCAATATCTGATGCGTTGACGCGATACAGATCCAGATACAGAGATCCATAATTGCCTCCGGCTGCCATTCTACGAAAATCGGTTTCAAAATTCTGACCAAAACGAACGTCTTCAACTCCGGATATATCTGAAGCTTCCTGCGGCTTGACACGCACACCGGTCCAGCGCTCCTGCATCAGATTCGGCGGCAGGATATACAGACTTTCACTGACTGCTCCTTCTGCATCCTTCCTTGCAAACAAAACGGCCTCTTTACATTCCAGTCCTGTCAGATAGACAAAACTTCTGTCCGCGAAAAACGGATAATATTCATCATTCGTCTTTGTTACTTCCTCTCCCGAAAACAATACGAGCATAGCTCCTTCCGGAAGCTTTGCATACAGTCTTTCGCGATTTCCCTGATAAAATTCTGATTTCATTTCTTATATCCCCTTTACATTTTTATAGAATCTCTTAAGATTATCTCTTCTATGTTTCAAATTCCCGTGTCAGATCCTTCACCCATCTATACTTACGGTAATGGTACATAACCCACGGAATCTTTCCGACTTCATCCAGACAGGTACATGCATACACCACCAGAACAGGCCAGTGCAGGAAAAATGTCCCTGCTGCTGCCAGCGGGATCGCAATTCCCCACATACAGACTGCCAGACTGTACATATCAAACATTGTATCGCCTCCGGCGGCGAAGATTCCATTAATGACGATCGTATTGACAGTACGTCCGATCATATAGAACGCCATAATGACCATCATTCCGATCAGATATCGCTCTGCCTGATCTGTCATCTTGACAAAGCCCGTAACGAATGGAGTCACCGCCAGCATAATTGCCGTCGATAAAAAACCTGTCAGAAATGCGATCTTTGCCAGACGGTCTCCGTACTTCTTTCCACGCTCCAGATGTCCGGCGCCAAGCTCATTTCCAACCAGAATTCCCCCTCCGTTGGCAAGACCGTTGCACAGACAGCATACCAGATCTCTGACCACTGCCGCAATGGAATTAGCTGCCGTCGCATCTGTTCCAAGATGCCCCATAAATGCCGAATAGGATGTAAACCCGATTCCCCAGAACAAACTTGCCCCAAGAAGCGGAAGCATACACTTTCGAAAGTCCTTCGCCAGCAGATGATTCCGGTGAAACAGACGTCTCCATTCCGGATGAATATACCCTTTCCGACAGGAGTAGCTCAGCACCCAGATCAGTTCGATAACCCTTGCAATCAAAGTCGCCAGTGCCGCTCCCTGTACTTCCATTGCCGGAGCTCCAAAAAGCCCGAAGATAAACACCGCATTTAACACGATATTAATAAGCACTGCTCCGGAACTAACAATCGCCGTCTGCAGTGCATGCTCGCTGACCTTCATGATTGCCAGATAACACTGCGAGATTCCGGTCAGCAGATAAGACCATCCTGCAATCCTCAGATATCTGCTGCCGATCACAATCAGCGCTTCTTCGTTCGTAAATATCAGCATCAGATACCGCGGAAAACATACACAGCCGATAAAAAAGAGTAGCGATGCTGCCACACTCAGTCGAAGTCCCATACAGAAAATGTCATTCACCGTCTTCGAATCCTGTCTGCCCCAGTACTGTGCCCCCAGAATCACGATTGTAGAGACGATCGCAGCCAGTACCATGTTCTGTACAAACTGAATCTGTGTTGCCAGCGACACAGCTGACATAGAGTCCTGCGTTACCCTTCCCAGCATCAGCGCATCTGCAGCTGCCACAGATGCCAGCATCAGATTCTGCAGTGCGATCGGCGCCGCCAGCTGTCCTAACTTCTTCCAGAATATTTTATCTCCTGTATCCACCCTGCTTCTCCTTCATTTCCACTTATTGCAGACGTTATTATACTCCATATTCTTCTCTGTAACAAGACCACATGCATTTATTCCCATGAAAAAAGTCATGTAAAATCGAGGTCCACATGTTATAGTATAGATAGACTCATTTTTTACAGTACTCTTGTGAATACAAAGACACAAATGCAATTAAAAAAAGAGAAAAGAGGGATGACTATGTTATATTACAGTGATCAGATGGAAGAACAGGCTTTGCTGCAGACGGCCGCCCAGATGTGTGCAGCGGCAAGAACTGCACCAAAAGCAACCGGAAAAGACGTAATCTATACTATGGTGATTACCGGCGAGGAAAAAGCTGCACTGGTAGCTAAAATGCGTGAATTCGGCGAAAGAAATTTTCCTGACAAGGGTGTTGCATGGTATGAAAGAGATGCTTACAATGTACATCGCTCACAGGCTGTCGTACTGATCGGAGCAAAACGTTCTTACCGCGGGATCTCACACTGTGGCTATTGTGGCAACAAAGACTGTGCTGCCTGCAAAGAAGCAGGAGGAACCTGTGTATTCGCATCCATAGACCTCGGTATCGCTATCTCTTCTGCCGTCAGCATCGCTGCCGATGCAAGAATCGATACCCGTATTATGATGTCCATTGGAAAAGCTGCAGAGGAAATGAGATATCTGGATGAAGATATCCTGTGGATGGGTATTCCGCTCAGTATCTCCGGAAAGAGCATCTTCTTCGATCGCAATCCGGATCCGTCCAAACGGGACTGGACTTAAACCCAAAACAGTACACATAACCAAGCATGAAAAGGCCTCCGGACTTTCAGTCTGGAATTCTACATTCGCAGCCCGATGCCGGAGGCTTATGCTCTTTATTCCCTTATCGTTTCAGCACATGAATCCCGGACAATCGATCCAGTGCCTTATACAGTGTCTCATCCTGTTTTGCAAAATGAAACCGAATCAGATGATTGACCGGCTCCCGGAAGAAGCTGGAACCCGGAACGGCTCCCACGCCGACTTTCTTTGCCAGATCCACACAGAATTCTTCATCATTATCATACCCGAATTCCCCGATATCCACCAGCACGTAGTAAGCGCCCTGCGGTTCCGTACAGGTCAGTCCAATGTCTTTAAGTCCCCCGACAAATACTTCCTTCATATGCGTATATTTCTTCTGAAGCCATTCATAGTATTCATCACCAAACTGAAGGCCTGTGACAGCCGCTTCCATCAGCGGAGCCGCTGCACCCACCGTCAGAAAATCGTGAACCTTCTTCACTCTTTCGATCACTTCCGGACAGGCAATCACATATCCCAGCCGCCACCCGGTAATCGAATATGTTTTTGACAGAGAATTGCAGATGATCGTCCGCTCCCGCATACCCGGAAGCGTCGCCATGTATACGTGTTCATACGGCTTGTACAGAATATGCTCATATACCTCATCCGTGATTACAAAGAGATCATAACGAATGGCAAGCTCTGCAATCACAGACAATTCCTCTTTTGTAAATACCTTTCCACAAGGGTTGGAGGGATTGCACAGGATCAATGCCTTGACTCCCGGCTGCTTCATAGCGTGCTCCAGTTCCTCCGCATCGAAACAGAATGTCGGTGGTTTCAGTGGAACATAGATTGGTTCAGCACCGCTTAAGATGGCATCCGCACCATAATTTTCATAAAATGGGGAAAACACCACCACCTTATCTCCCGGATTGCATACTGTCATCATTGCCGCCATCATCGCCTCTGTGCTTCCACAGGTCACCACGATCTCCCGATCCGGATCTACTTTCATTCCGGAAAAATGTTCCTGCTTCTTCGCAAGTGCCTCCCTGAAGTTCTGTGCTCCCCAGGTCAATGCATACTGATGCGGTCCTTCAGCAGCCACTTCTGCCAGCCGGTCTGTAATCTCTGTCGGCGGCTCAAAATCCGGAAAGCCCTGCGACAGATTGACTGCCCCGTATTCCAGTGATACTCTGGTCATCCGCCGGATCACGGAATCAGTAAATACTTCTGTTCGTTTTGATAATTCTGGCATAACGATCCTCCTGGTATATCTTCTATGATTCACAATATCTACGCGTCAGTTTCGTGATCCATTTTTCATTGATCGGAAGAAATATTCCCGCTACCGGTCCTACAAGACAGGCACAGACAATCGTTCCGATTCCGACAGACCCTCCCAACAGAAATCCGATCACTACAAATGTCACATCTACAATAATCCTGACAATGCTGAACTTCTTATGTAGCTTATCGCTGGCCACAACTGCCACCAGGTCATTCGGCCCTGTACCCGCATCTGACTTGATTACAATCGTCATACCAAATGCAAGAATCGCACAGGCCGTAGCCAGAAGAAGCAGATTCAGCCACAAAGGATGAGCTTCTACAAAGAAGACCTCCAGAATTCCATTGAAAAAGTCAATGATCGGCCCTCCACATATCATACAGAGAAGTGTCCCAATCTTTATGTATGAGCGGTCAACAACCAGCAGCACCAAAATAATCAGAAAGCAAATCACAATATGTACTCGCCCATGCGTCAAAACTTCCCAGTGCAGACAGCGTTCCAACGTACGGAAAACTCCCTGAACCAGCACATTAAATGGATCTGTCCCCAGATTAACAAGTAGAAATAAAGTTACACCAAAATGCGCAATTACAAGTCCCACCAATAATATCACGACTCGTAAGCCTATTTCCTTCAGATTACGTTTCATTACATTTCTCCATTCTATCTGTATTTTCTCAACCGATTGTATCAATTATACCTTATACAAAGTATGAAAACAATAAAGGTTCTTAAAGTCCTGATATATATTTTAAGGGATGCAACTCATATGAGTCACATCCCTCTTGTATGTACTGTCTGTTTGTATCAGTTACTAGTCTGTAAGATCCTCTGTAATGGATTTCAAATTCATAAAGTTTCTCAGATAATCAGCTGTTCCTGTCTTTGCATCTGTACCAGAGAGATTGAATCCTCCGAATGGATGCTGAAGTACAACAGCAGCAGTTGACTTCCGATTGAAATACAGATTACCAACATGGAATGTCTTTTTCGCTTTTATCACATTTTCACGTGTCTCACTGTATACGGAGCCGGTCAGTGCATATTCTGTCTGATTTGCAACATCCAGAGCTTCATCAAAAGTATTGACCTTGATTACAGCAAGAACCGGTCCAAAGATCTCTTCATTCGCAATACGCGCCTCTCTTGTGATATCTCTTACAACAGTCGGATCAACAAAATATCCTGTCTCATCACTGTAGGTTCCACCATAGACAATGTTTCCTTCTTCTCTTGCTATCTCCACATAGCCCGTAATCTTATCGAAAGAAGCTTTATTGACAACCGGACCAATTGCACAGTTTTCCTGACCCGGTCCCTGACTTTCCTTTAACTTTTTCGTTTCTTCCACAACTGCTTCAACAAATGCATCGTATACATCGTCTAACACAATCGCACGTGAGCAAGCGGAGCATTTTTGTCCCTGGAACGTAAATGCAGAACTGACAACTCCCTGTGCGGCTTTCTGAATATTTGCAGAAGAATCAACGATAATTGCATTCTTTCCTCCCATCTCAGCAACAACTCTCTTCAGCCACTTCTGTCCGGGAGATACTTTTGCAGCGTGCTCATATATTCTGCATCCGACAGCTTTTGAACCTGTAAAATTGATAAATCTGGTCAATGGATGTTCAACCAGCAGATCGCCAATCTCAGATCCCTGTCCCGGAATATAGTTTACAACACCTGCCGGGATTCCGGCCTTTTCACATAACTCCTGCAGCTTATAGGCAACGATCGGTGTATCGGAAGATGGTTTTACACAGATTGTATTACCGGTAACTACCGCAGAAACAACCATACCGGCTGACAGAGAAACCGGGAAGTTCCATGGTGGAAGTGCCACACCCACACCAATCGGAATATAGATACATTTTGTGTGTTCGTCCGTCGGAACAAGCTCTAAACCTTTATCCAGATTCTGAATATGCATTACATAGGAATTGATAAAGTCTAACTGTTCGCAAAGCTCGCCGTCGGCTTCGCCCCAGTTTTTTCCGCTCTCTAAAACGTTCCACGCATCGATATAGAACCGGTTTTCAATCAATAATGTAGCAAGTTTTCGAAGCGTACGGACACGTTCATCGACCGTCGTATGGCTCCACGCTGCAAATGCCTTATTCGCCGTATGAATTGCCTGATCAGCAAGCTCTGCTGTACATGCACACACTGAACCAAGCACTTCTTTATTTGCCGGATTATAAGATGTAATGGTCTGATTCGTTGTAATGCGCTCTCCTCCGATGACTAACGGATACACCGTACCCTTTTCACTTTCAATCTGACGAAAGGCGTCCATAATTTTTTTCTGATTTTCTTCTAAAGAAAAATCAACTTCTACAGCGTTTTTAAATCCTGTAAGCATACACATACTTCCTGATAAATTATATAATGTAATCGTCTTTTGACATCACTATTACCATTATATATGTAACTGTTACTGAAATAAAGTAGAATATCATTCAAAAGGCATATTTTTTTCTTCAATTTTGCAGGATTCTTCCCCCCCAAAATTCATTTCATAACAATTCCATGCGTGCTTCTCGTATATATTTCTCTTCTGTCCGAATAATCTCATATTCACTAAATGCAGAAAACCCCATATTGATCCCCTCTTTGCGATAGGTCATTGAACTCTGAATATTCTTTTTACCTGACATGTGAAATGCATGTGCTCCCGTATATGGCTGCAAAATTCGAATCGTCCGGGCATCCACTCCCGCTCCGACCTGTATGGTGATCTTCCCGTCTTCCCGACGAACCAGTTCCCGCAGCAGATCCTTTCCGTCCAGGCAGTGATTCTGCTGTCCCGATGTCAGAATGGTATCAATTCCTAATTCCTTTGCCTGCTCCATCGTCTCAAAAGGATCGACACAGACATCAAACGCCCGGTGAAGCGTAACCGACATATCTTCGGCTTCTTCCATCAGCTGCCGCATTCTCTCCATATCCAGGCTTCCGTCCGGCTTCAGAATCCCTATGACGACTCCCTCGGCACCAAGCATACGAAACTTCCGGACAGCTCTTGCCATCACCCGAAACTCATAGTCCGAATAACAGAAATCCCCATATCTGGGACGGATCAGAACATAAGTCCTGATATCCGACACCTGACGGATCTCTTCAAACAGGCCTGCCTCCGGAGTCGTTCCACCTATGATCAGATTACCGCACAACTCCAGCCTGTCCGCTCCTCCACGTACAGCTGCCAGTGCAGATTCCACCGAATCCACGCACACTTCTAATGTAAACTTACCCATTTTATCAGCAACTACCTCTCATAATTATACAATCGCAACTTCAAACACCAGTAATTTCATATCTTCTTTCCCTGTATTATAGATGCCATGCTGTGCATAAGGCTGATTCATCATGATATCCCCTCTTT
This sequence comes from Dorea sp. YH-dor226, assembly GCF_039832105.1. Classification (NCBI taxonomy): domain Bacteria; kingdom Bacillati; phylum Bacillota; class Clostridia; order Lachnospirales; family Lachnospiraceae; genus Dorea; species Dorea sp. YH-dor226. The sequence continues at coordinate 49,266 of NZ_JBDOHS010000015.1, forward strand.
TTACTCTGATTTCCTTTCCATCCTGCTGGTACACTCCTTCCCCTTCCAGCAAAACATAGAATTCATTGTTCTTACCATGCGTATGTAAACCAAAACTGGATGCCGGCGGGATAATGGTATAATTAATAAAACTGACCGGCGCTTCTATCTCCTCTCCTGTGAATACCGTAGAATGTTGACATATCCCTTTCCCTTCATGGATCTTTTCATCATGCATCTTACATTCTAAGAAATTATGTATTTTCATAAATCTCCCTTCCTTCTCTACTCATTCACGACAATCCATTCCTGTTGCTTCGATGCCTGAATCGCTTTTTGCATCCAGTTGAAGCTTTTGAAATTATCCAGATAATCCGTTTCTGCTTTTCGATTTTCTCTTAAGGCTTCGCATGCTTCCCGAAGCATGGCAATTCTTGAATCTTCTTCCTGCTTCTCAGAATAGACTTCCTTTTTTTCTCCATCCAGCAATACATATATTTTACCTGTTTCTATTCGCATCACACCATTCTCACATTCTACTTCCCAGTTTCCATTCCAGTCTGTGGAAGATACCGGAGAAGCCAATGTGCCATTGTAGTGGAAAATAACATGATCTGTCATCTCAGTAACGATATCTGCACTGGCAGGTCTTTTTGCATACCAGCTGTAATCTGCCGGAAATTCTCTGCACCATACTCTGACAGGCTCTTTTCCGGTTAAAAAACGAGCAAGATCCAGATGATGAATCGTCACATCCTCCAGAAGCGGATGTTCCAATGCCCCATGATAAAACATACTGTAATCCGGATGATAATGCCTGAACATACATTGTATATGGTGTATACTACCCAAATGCTCTGTTTTCAGAATCTTTCCCGCTTCACGAAACACGGCATGATACCGATAATTTTCTCCGATCATCAAAAATCCCTGTGTCTCTTTTAAAATCTGTCCCATCCTCAAGGCATTTTCATAAGTATCTGCTATCGGCTTCTCGCATAATACTGCAATATGCTTTTTCAAAAGGAATGTACATATTTCGGAATGCAGATTCGGTGGAGTGACATTAATAACCAGATCCGGTTTTGTTTTCTCCAGTGCCTCAACCAGATTTTCATATTTGGGGACCTGTTCTGCTATTCCCTGCCATTTATCCTTTTGCTTTTCTACAACACCAACAAGGTCGGCACATTCCTGACATGCAGGCAATACATCTGCAGCCCAGCTGTGTCCGAAATTTCCCAATCCTAACACTAATACCTTTATTTTATCCATACGCTTTCACCCTGTATTTTAATATTCTTTTAAAATAGCTTCTATTGCCATTAATTCCTGGTTTGTAAACTCTAATTGATTTACAATCTTTACATTATTCGTAATCTGCTCTTTTCGACTTGCTCCCATCAATACAGTTGTCACCTTATCTTTGCGGAGATTCCAGCACAATGCCATCTCTGCAAGACTCTGTCCGCGACCAGCTGCAACTTCCTGTAATTTTCTTACAGTTTCCACTTTATGTTCTGTAATACTGTCCTTCTGTAAAAAATGATTTCTGGATGCACGGCTGTCCTTCGGGATTCCGTTCAGATACCGATCGGTCAATACTCCCTGTGCCAGAGGGCTGTAACAGATCACTCCTGCACCAACATCCGCAGCGGTATCGAGTAGTCCTGACTCTTCCGCCCATCTTTCCAACATATTGTAAAACGGCTGCACAATCAACAATGGTGTGCCGTTATCTTTCAATATCTTCGCTGCTTCCCTCACCTGTTCTGCATTGTAATTCGATAATCCCACATACAGAGCTTTTCCTTGTTTTACGATGTCTGATAACGCTCCCATGGTCTCTTCAAGCGGAGTATCCGGATCCGCACGATGATGATAAAAGATATCAACATAATCTAATTTCATACGTTTCAGACTTTGGTCGATACTTGCCATCAGATATTTTCTGGATCCCATATCCCCATACGGTCCCGGCCACATATCAAATCCCGCTTTGGTTGATATGATCAGTTCATCTCTGTAGGGGCGCAGGTCGCTTTCCATAATTCTTCCCAGATTTTCTTCTGCAGAGCCGGGAACAGGGCCATAATTATTCGCAAGATCAAAATGTGTAATCCCCTGATCAAATGCCTCAAAAAGCATTTCCTTCATATTATCAAAGCAGTCACAAGAGCCAAAATTATGCCAGAGTCCAAGTGCTATTCTTGGCAAAAACAGTCCGCTCCTTCCACATCTTAAATACTTCATGTTGTCATAACGTTTTTCACTGGCCTGATACATATTCTTTCTCCTCCATTATTTATGATATCATTCTATGAATTATTATAATGAATCATCCGGACAAGTAAATGCGTGTCGTCTACACTTTTTTGTGTCACAGCGACAATTGCTCTTTTTCTATTTCTCTGTTACAATAACAAATAAACTTTATAACGGAGATATCAAATATGTATTTTAGCTTTCGTTCAACTGTATTACCACACATAACATTCATGAACAAATGTACCACTCCTGAGCATTGGAAACACCCCAGGCGTATCCTGGATGAATACGTGCTCTTCATCATTCTTTCCGGTGAGATGTATCTGCAGGAAGACGATGCCAGGTATCTGCTAAGACAGGGAGATTACATTTTTCTTCAGCCGGGCCACGTACATTATGGATATCAGACTTCTCAATGCGAATATTATTACATTCATTTTTCCCCCAATTGTCTGGACAGCTGGGACTGCCATGAAATCTCACAGATCATGCAGATCATAATTGATAACAATAAGCTTTCTTATCAATGTGATCCTTTTGGCGAAGATTCCTATACCAGATATAAACTCTTCGTACCCAAAGACCGCCATATATACTCTCATTCTACTTTACAGCAGATCCGCCTCCATATAAATGAACTCGAAATATTAGAGAGCAAACATCTGTCTCACTACAAACTGATGTGCTCTTCTCTGTTTATTCAGATACTGATACTGATTTCCAGAGATTTTGTAGCCCATCTCCTCCGGGAACCTCCGGCTGCTTCCTCATCTGAAAGCCATAACGATATCTATGCGTTAATACAATACCTTCATCTTAACTACTCAGAACCCATCACCGGAAAGCAGATATCTGAGTACTTGGGTGTCAATTTTGATTCCCTGAACAGGCGATTCAAACGCGAAACCGGTTATACTATTTTTCACTATCTCAGACAAATTCGTTTGAATCACGCCCGTGAACTCCTGACAACAACACAGTTAAAAATGGAGGAAATCAGCGTACAAACAGGCTTCTGCGATCAGTACTACTTTAGCCGTGTATTTAAAGACGAATTCGGAATATCACCAAAAAAATATGCTTCTTCATTTAAAAACACCCAGAACAGTCTGCATCCTCTTTAAAATGCCTCTCTGTTTTCTTCAGGATCTCCAACGCTGTTCTTGTCTTGCCAAGCCCTCCGAAAGTACACCGAAGCTCCAGCGGCAGAGAACGCCCGATCTCGTAGATCGCCTGAATCGTCTCATCCAGCGGGATCACTTTATCATATCCGGCAAGGATCATATTGGCGCTGGAGATTGCATTGCTTCCGCCCATGATATTTTTCCCAAGACAAGGAACCTCCACACGATTACCGACCGGATCACATGCAAGTCCTGTGATGTTCTGCAGCGCGACAGATGCAGCATCCACACACTGCCAGATGGTGCCGCCCATCATCTGTACGACTGCAGCAGCGGCCATACCAGATCCCGCTCCACATTCCACCTGACATCCTCCGACTTCCGCCGAAAATGTCGCCTGCTCCGCAAAAAACACACCGATCAGTCCTGCAACAAACAATCCTTTCATCATCTCTTCCCGGGAAAGATCCATGGCACGTCCCAGACCGATGATCGTACCGGGAAGACATCCGCAGGAGCCACATGTCGGTGCTGCTACAATCAATCCCATGGAGCTTTTGGTTTCCATGACGGCGGTAATTGATTTGATGACCATATTAAGCGGAGTACACGGAACCAGCTTCCCTTCCTTCTCTGCCTGGTCTATCTTCTGCGACTGTGCTCCCAGAATCCTGTCCTGATACTGTGTCCCGTCCAGTCCACCGTCTACTGCATTCTCCATAATCTTCAGTATCTCATTCATCCGGTCAATGACCGCCTCTTTCGTTGTGCCTCCTCTGCAGCTTTCGTAATATACGCCATACTCCCAGGCTTCCATCGGATGCATATCTGCATATTCCAGAAGTTCTTCCGCCGTAGAATATGGAACTGCACAGTCTCCACCGGAATGTGTCGGAAGGACCGGTTTCAGGTATATGATATCTGTAACTCCTTCCAGTTCTTTCAGCGCTTTCAACACTTTATCATCGATCGCAGAGGCATATTTCATATTGATCAGTAATCTTCCTGATCCACTTTCTTTCAGCGTATAATCACTGTCTCCTGTCAGACTCCTGATTTTCTCCTCATACTTCTGTTTCTCCGGTTCTTTTCCATCACAGATGACCAGAAGTTCATAGAAGTCCCCACAGATCGTTACCCTGAAATCTTCCAGTTTCTGCATCTCTATCATTCCACCACCCACAGCGATTGCTTCCCAGTGGCGTACTTTTCCCGTCTCATCCATAATTTCCATCCGGTAATTCCCAGGATGAACTGCTCCATAGTCAAGGATCCGGTATTCAATATCTATCCCAGCTTCTTTTGCGAGTCTCTCATACTGATCCACATCCGGATCTGAAAGTGGCATATCCATCAATCCACAGGCGAATCCCATATCCGTTCCATGTCCCGTATGAGAGGCAGCAAGTGATCCATTGATATCAAAATCCACGACCGCTTTTACAATCCTTCCCGGCATTGACTGCCTCACAAGATTCGCAATCCTGGCTGCTCCCGCTACATGAGAACTGGATGGACCACGCATGACAGGTCCGATTACATCATTAAAAATACTGCATGGAAGTTTTTCCATCATCATTCTCCTCCATTTCCAAGATCTAAATCATATAATCAGGGATTGCTGTAAACGCATTTGTAACATTCTGATAGGATGCAATTTTTACAGGAAAAGCTGAGGTAAGCGACTCAGCATCGAAGCGTTCCTGTAAAAATTGCATATATACAGAAGGATAGTAAAAACATTTACAACAATCCCTGATATGATCTAAACCTCTAATCCAGTTGTTTTCTCCCCTTTTTCTTCGGCCTTTCGTCTGCAGATTTCTTCAAAGTCTTCTATCGCATCTTCAGAGCCCATCATCCAGAGGATGTCACCTGCCTCAATCAATGTTGTAGCAGTCGGAAGTTCAAGAATCTTACTGTAAGGAGTTTTCAGACCTACGATCATGAGATGATAACGATCCTGAATTCTTGACTCGCGGATCAACATATCACAGAACGTATCGGTCGGCAATACGCGGTACTCAATACAGCTAAGCGGCGACTGTTTCTCTGTATCACCATACCCCATGAAATCTTTCAGTGTTGAAACAGAATATTTTTGTCCAACGTCCTGATAATCGCGGAATCTGTCGAGTGCCTTTGCAACACCGACTGCAAATACACGATCACCGGCATATACATGTGTACTTCCGCCCGGAACAAGAATAATCTCTGTCTTTCTTTCAATCTTAATAATAAATACATTCTGTCTGCGTCCCCAGTAAAGCTCCGTAAGTGTTTTTCCTGCATACTCTGCCTCTTTCGGAACTACGAAAGACATAACCTTGTAATCGCTCTCGAAGCTGTCCACAAATCCCGGTAAAGTAATCGTAGAGTTTGATTCTGACATACTTGCAAAGAGGAACGCCGCTCTTGTAAGTGTTGAGTACTGTTTTCTTGCCCTGTAGTCCTTCAGGTACAACACTCCGCCGGCGAGCATCCATGCCGCAAAAATGAAGATTGCTCCTCCGCCCATGAATACCGGCTGCCCCGGCACAAACAGAAGAATGAATAATCCAGTCATACAGATTGCCGCAAACCATGCCATCGGCAGACCGCCCGGGATCTTATATGGTCTCTTTAATGCAGGCTCTTTCTTTCTGAGAACAATCAGGCAAAACGCTGTGATCATCCAGCTTGCAACATACCCTGCAGCCGAGAAGCTGGTAAGAGCACCAATTAGACCACTTCCTAAAAACGGTCCGATCAGAGATGCAACCAGGCTGACCTTCAATGCATTGATCGGTGTTTTATACACCGGGTGCTGCCTTGATAAGCTGAATGGCACAATACTTACTCTTGCCATGGCCATGAGAATCTGTGAAGATGCCATCATAAATCCGTTCCAGGTCGTAAGGAGACCGCAGACCGCACCGAATAAAATCAGCACATATAAAATATTTCCAATTCCCCCCGGATAGAGTGAGCGGAACATCAGCGCCGCAGCCGGGTTTGAAAATCTGATAAAATCTTTCCATGGAAGAGCTCCGCCTAACGTAAAAAGAAGTAATGCGTAGAAAAGACAGGATAGTACAACTGTGATAACAACCGTTTTTCCTACTCCTTTCGTATCTCCGCCGGCACTTTCAATTCCCTGAGGGATCGTCTCAAATCCTGCAAGGAAGAATGGTACAGATGCGAGGATAGAAGCCATACCACCGATAAATGAACTGTGGCTTCCCGTTCCTGTATTCTCATAGAACGGCTGAAGGTTTCCAATATCAAACTTGATCGCTGCACAGATCATTGCAAGGATACCGGCTCCAACCAAGGCCATACAAAGTACTTTTTGCAATGTTGCAGATGATGCGACACCTTTTTTGTTAATCGAATAAAGTACAACCGAAATAATTGTTCCCAGAATAATATGACCGATGTAAATATCCGCTCCTGCCAGTGTATATAACGGTGATCCCGCTTTTAAGATCGGAAAAACAATACTCAGAATATCTACAACGTAGATTGCCTCCCACGGAATAATCGTAATAAACGCTCCGAATGCAGCCCATCCGGAAATAAACGCAATTCTGTCACCGAACGCACGAAATGCGTACGCCATACCACCACCGGATACCGGAAGCATTGTACACAACTCACAATAACAAAGTGCAATCGGTACCATAAGAATCATTGCGACCATATATCCTGCCGCAGCCGGCAGAGGCCCTCCACTACCGTTCATCCAGCTGTTGATTGAAACTGCCCAGCCGACTCCTACAATTGCGCCGAAACCGATACAGAAAAAATCGATAGCGGATACACCTTTCTTTTTCTCCATTTCCTCATTTCCTCCCATAACATTTCTTTATTCTTTTTAAAAATATTTTCTTGCTGCCCGCGGAATAAATATTGCATACAGAACTGTCGCCACAACAAATGCCACCAGCCCGATCACGATATAGGTTGCCGGAAGTCCGATCACGACATCCACCAATTGAATGACTCCATAGATAAGTGCTACGATTCCGAGTATCACTACATATGGGATTACTTCTTTGAGAAATGCTGCTTTGTCCTTACATTTTGATGCCTTTGTATCCTTACCAAGCAAAATCTTCTCATCGATCGTCTGTGTCTTCGTCATATGGATACTGGAATATATGCAATATGCTCCACACCCCACACCCAAAAGCCCAAAAAGTATGTCCATTGTTCGATCCATCGTCTAGTCTCCTTTTATTTCATATTCCTTATTTTCTCACGTAGATTCATTATATCATATTCATCTTTGTACATACATCTTTTTATAAAAAACATCTCCAAGATTCTTGCTTCCTATAAGGTAAAAATAGTATCTATGACACTTTAACTCCCCTGCCTCTCAATCTGAACATAAGAAACTGTACCTTACATCTCTGTTCTGGATACAATCAACTTATCTTATCCCGAACGGAGACTATGCTTATGAACACTATTACAGAAAAAGAACTTGTAAAGAAACTCAGAGAAAAATACACCAAAAATCCACCTGAAGGTATGACAGCAGGTATGATTAAAAGAATGCGTGACAATGACCTTCTTGATATGGATTACTTTTTACATGAAGATGTATTCAATGAGGATGTTGAAGATGGATTTTTATCTTCTAACACGTCTCTTTATTTTATCTGCCCGTAGACCTGCGGACTTTATCTACAGTCTAAAACCGCCCGATTGGGCGGCTTAAATACATTAATCATAATGAAACTGAGCTGTTACATATGGTAAGATCAGTCCTTTGAGACACTGTGGTTCATATTGGGCAGCATATCGAATCAGGATTTCGTCCAGATACTTATCTTCATCACCTGCCACATAAAGTTTTTTCGAATTTCTCTTTCCTCCTTAAATTCAGAATGAGAATCTTCTGCCCCTTCCTCATCAAGTGAATATTTATCAAAGATTCCGTCTTCCCCGATAAATACAGACAGGAAGTAATACCGCTCTGTATCCAACTGAATGTTCAATCTCCATTTTTTCAATAAAACATCATGAAAAACGTAGCGTTCTTCGATTCCTTCTCTTCTCTCTTTCCGGCGAACTTCTGTATATATGTAAGATCATACTCTAGGTAGTCATTTTTATCCTTAGAAATATTCATTAAAATGCACGGACGTATCACAAAATCACTATGAAAGATATTTCCTCTCCATTTCACCCAGCAGGAATAAACGAACTTCTCTCTCAGACAATAAAAACACCTTGTCTCTGCAAAGCGATCCAAATCCGGCTTCTTTTATCTCCTTTGAAATCAGACGATTCTTTTCTTCATCCGAAAAAACATTATCATAAAAATCTTGATTACATACCTTTCGTACCACAACGTGACCATTCCAAATACTTCAGATCCTCCTGAAAATAACTTCCTAACAACATCTTATCTCTCCTCTTCGGTCATGATAATGTATTATAACCTTTCCTGTTAAGATGTGCCATTATTATCACGATACCTTACTCATAATCCTGTTTTTATTCTGGCGAATCCTGACATGCTGCGGATAAACATTTTTGTATCTGTATATGCTCAGCATAATACCCATTAATCCATAAGAAACAATAAGATAACTTCCTCCTGCAGATAAAAATGGCATAAATGTTGCTGCCGGTGGAAATGCTCCTACATTTTCCAATACATTTATCAGAAAGCTTACAAGAAATATCATGCCACATCCCATCATCATGCCCAACTGATTCTTCTGCCTCATGGCTGTATGAAAAACAGTAAGAATCAACACAGCTAAAATGCAGCATACAAGAATCGCCGCGAGCATTCCATACATAGATAATAAATAGGCCAATATATAATCTGCATTATACGCGGGCAACATTTCCGTTACATCCACCCCGCTGTTTCCCGCAAATTTATTTGCTGTCAATATAGAACGCAATGTTGCTGTAAGATAACCGGCATCCCCACTATTAGAAAAAACTGCCTGTATACGTGCCTTCTGATAGGGTGCGAAAGCATTTCCCCAATACGCCGCAAGAAAAATCACAATCGGCATGACCGTGATCTTGCTAATAATGTATAATCCAAAAAGTACAGGAAAAACATGACTGCAATTCCCAGCACGACATGAATCACGTATCTTCCGGAAGCAGACGCATCTCCCTCACCTATATGTCTGGCAATCATGAGATGGATCATAATTCCGGCAACACTAAGCAGGATAACCATAACCAGAAGCTTCCATGCAATCTGCGGTTTATGAATACGATCAAGGGAAATCCCCGTTTCGACCGGATCTCCCATATCTCTGACAGCCTCTTTTTCTGCATCTTCATAATTCATACCGGCGTGAATGTTTGCCTCAATCTGATCTTCAATATGATCCTGCAATTCCTGTCGGATATAGGGTCGTGCCTTCTTACAGCGAATCTGTTCCAGCAATGTCTTTAAATATTCATCCATCCATTACACCTCCAATGCAAGAACAATCGATACTGCCGCAGCATACTCTTTCCATTCTTCCGTTTTCTTTTCCAGAAGTGTTCTGCCCTGTTTCGTCAGACTATAATACTTTCTGGTTTTTCCTCCGGCTTCCTGTTCATATACCACCATCAATCCCTATTACTTTCTCCTGCAACAAGGCTAATATTCATGAGCTTATTAATGACTAAATATCATTAGCTGTCAAGAGCAATAAAAAACTACTTGATTTATATTTGACAAAGAAGCAATTCCGGTTATATACTTTTTTTATTACATCTGTAAGAACAGGAGGAACCAACATGAGAGAACTGCCACAAATATCGGAAGCAGAGTTTGAAGTCATGAAAGTCGTATGGAAGTATGCACCAATTAATACAAATGAAATTACAGAAAAGCTGGTCCGGACCACAAACTGGAGCCCGAAAACAATTCAAACGCTGATCAAACGTCTTGTTTCCAAAAAAGCACTTACTTATGAAAAGCAAAGCCGTGTTTTCGTTTATACACCGTTAGTAAAAGAAGGCGAATATATCCGCCGGGAAAGCAATACTTTTTTAAAACGCTTTTATGATGGTCATATTACATCTATGCTTGCCTCCTATCTCGAAGATGACAAGCTGTCCGAAACGGAAATAGATACCCTCCGCTCCCTTCTTTCCGAAAAGCAAAAAAAGGAGGAAAATTGATGTGCCTGATTTTTTGATACGCTTTTTCATATCGAACGTATTTATCAGTGGTATTATCGTCCTACTCCTGATTGCTAAAAAAATATTCAAAAACAGCCTGTCAAGTCGAATGCAGTACCATCTATGGTTTCTGCTGCCGGGATTATTGGCGGTTCCTTTTGTACCCTTCCCGCTGATCAGATTGCCGGAACTTTTCCCCTGGTTCGACAGATTACAGAATTTTCCTTCGATTAACGCCGGAACAGAAATGAGCGAAGCGGAAAGTGCAGATCTGATTGGAAATATAAGTTGGATGAATGACTTTGCTGTTTCTGTAAATAGCAGGACACCATCCATAACCGGATACATATTCCTGGGTATTTGGATAACAGGCAGTCTTATCATGATCCTGTTGATATTAAAATCTTCTCTCCGTCTGCACACAATGCAGAAGTCCGCACTCCCCCTTCAGAATCCAGAAGTCCGCAGACTGTATGATTCTTGCAAAAACGAAATGAACATAAAAAAAGAGGTACCTGTCTTCAGCACCGCATTTTTGAAGTCTCCAGTTTTTGTAGGGTTTTTGCGTCCTCGAATCTATTTGCCGATTCATCTGATCTCCGATTATAAGAAATCTGATATGCGGTATATGCTGCTGCATGAACTTCAGCATTATAAGCACAAAGATTCCCTCGCCGGCTATCTGATGAATCTTACAGTCGTTATATATTGGTTCAATCCTTTTGTATGGTACGCACTAAAAGAAATGCATAATGACAGAGAAATTGCCTGTGATACGTCCGTTTTAAATATGCTTGAAGAGGATGATTACAAGGATTATGGCAATACACTGATTAACTTTGCCGAAAAAATATTCCTGTCTCCTTTTCCGTTTGCTGCCGGTCTTGGCGGGAACAGGAAGCAGATAAAACGGCGAATTATAAATATTGCCTCTTATGAAAAGCCAACATTCATGAAAAGACTAAAAGGTATAACCGCATTTATACTGACTTCCGTGCTTGTGACAGGACTGGCACCTTTCGCTACTACTTACGCAGCGGATGGAAGTCATTATCAGCGGAATGCTTCATCAGAAAATATTTCCTACGTAGATCTTTCTTCGTATTTTGACAAATACGAAGGCTGCTTCGTGTTATACGATCCGAAAAATAACGCCTGGAGCATCCATAATGCGGCTCATGCTTCCCGGCGGGTTTCCCCAGACTCTACCTACAAAATATATGATGCACTGTTTGGATTAGAAGAAGGTGTCATCACACCGGATGACTCTCTGATTGCATGGAATGGAAAAATCTATCCGTTTGAAGCATGGAATGCTGATCAGACGTTGCAATCTGCAATGAGTGCTTCTGTAAACTGGTATTTCCAGGCAGTAGATGAACAGCTTGGTTCTGCTGTCCTTCATAACTATATTCAAAAAATCGGATATGGCAACCAAAACATGAACAGTGATTTTTCGACTTATTGGCTGGAGTCTTCCTTAAAGATTTCCCCTGTAGAACAGGTCGAACTTTTAACAAAACTACAGAGTAACAGCTTTGGCTTTGCTCCTGAAAACATCAATGCGGTAAAAGATGCTATCTGCCTTTCCACTTCCGCTACCGGAACATTATATGGAAAAACCGGAACCGGACGTGTGAATGGACGGGATGTGAATGGATGGTTTATTGGCTTCGTTGAAGCACCTGATCATACATACTTTTTTGCCACAAATATCGAAGCTAATGATAATGCTACCGGAAGCAATGCTTCAAACATAACTTTGGCTATATTATCCGACATGAATATCTGGATACACTAGAAAATACTCAGTCATCCAGAATGATAATTATCAATCACATCACAGATTTCATCATTATAAACCCGGATAATACCTTCCACTTCTGATTCTCCCGGCAGCATTGTATCATAAATCAACCTCTGATAAACCTTTCCCATCTGGATTGCACTGGGAATTGTTGTTACCAATTCGGGATCCACTGCAGTAACATCAACATTCCCCTACGCAAGATCATATTCTTCAATCCAGTCATCTTCCACTGCTAAAGGATTTTCCGCATGAAGAACATTTGCTACACTAATCAAATGCTCCAGATTCTTCTTGCCAATCTCATTGACCACATACTTGTTACGCTGATGGAGTTTTCTTGCGACCCGTTCAATCATATAACAAATAAAATACACATCATTCTTCTTGATTTCTTCATCCGGGAAATATTTGTTTGTCATAGCTTTTCACTCCCTTCAAAATGCAATGTTTTCAAATCACTGTTTATCGTATATACATAGCTGTTCACAACAGATTCTCCACGTTTCGTCAAAGCCCATCGTTTTGCCTGTCTCTTTAGATTCGTACAGTAGAATCCATATCCAAAGTCTTTGTGATGATGCCATAATATGTCTCTTCTCTGCGGTTTTGCCTTGAACATAATCGCAAGATAATCGCTCAAACTAATTTGTGTCAGCAGTGTTAACACAAATTCATCATCACAGTAAGTCTCATAAAATTTCTTCGAGCTATATAAGTCACGTCTGTTAAATTCCTGTTGGCACATCAGATACTTTATATGTTTTATCATATCAAAAATCCCACAAGTTCACAATGAACTTGTGGGATAATCATAGCACTTATAAACCATCGGATACTATTCAAACTCCTTTGCGGACTGCGTTTCATGACACGCAAAGGCTGTTATTAGAGGTTTATATTTCGAACGTGTGTTCTGTTTTTGTGTTTTTCGCACCGCTTATGAAGAAATAAACTCCAAAATAACTCCATTTTACTCTTTATTATTTTGTTGTTCTTCTCTTGCGTAAAGAATGTCCAACGCCTGGAATATTACATTACTCATAGTCTGATAATGTCTCTCTGCATAAGATACTAGCTTTTCTTTTTGCTCTGGTGACATCCTAATTCTCAGACTAGAATCTTTGCCGTCTAATGATGGTTTTCTAGGCATCTTTCTCTCCTCCTTACATTTCATAGTTTAACACGAATTGATACAAGTGTCAATCTCGTTTTGTTAATATCACCCATTTCCCTTTTTGGCTACTTCCCTGCCTCTTCAGATAATTCTTTTCCTTCAATTTGGTTATATAATACTTCACACTAGCAAGATTCCAATCTAACGCATTAGCCATTTCTTTCTGCGTGATTGAAGGTTGCATACGTACAAGATTCAGAATTTCTATTTCTTTCTCACTCAGTACATTTTCATCTTCCACTTGGTCTAATCTCTCTAAATCTTGGTTAGCTTGGTTAGTAGCTTGGTTAGCTTGGTCAGTTATTGGATTGACTCGGAACAACTCTACCCGAAACATATTATCAAATTCCTGAAATCTCGGCTTTGGAAGTCCATACTCTTCTGCAGCATTAAGGATTCTTTTTATTCCGCTTCCCCATGCCTCTACAAGTCCCATCTGACTGAATATATTGGCAATGCCTTTATTCCTGATCTTCGAATGACCATTCATGACTTCCTCATAAGTTAATCCGTTATATAATCCACCCGGAGATGTCACCTCCAATCTGTCATCATAAACTGCGACCTGAATACAGGATTCATCTAATAGGTTACGGTGACAATGGGCATTAATAATCATTTCCCTGATTGCTTCCGGTGGTAACTCATATTTCTCTTTTCGCACCAATCCGTCAATTGTTGCTCCAAGCCGAATATTTCTCAATACAAAATCTACTGCTTCTTCGATTTGTGTATAGATTGGTCCTGTAAATTCTCTCTTATCCAGAAACATTGCACGATCTGTTCCCTTGAATACCGCACATTGTGTTTTGGAGAATGAAAAATAATCTGATGTCAGCAACGCATAGGCATTCGTTGCCAGAAGCTGTCCCTCGCTCTGCTTCAAAATTTTCCAGTTTATCAGCTGCTCTTTCTTTACAGAATGTTCTGACATTCCTGCTTTCTTCCGGAACTTTTCAATATCCTGACAAAGTTTCTCTGTTGCTTCCTCTGAAACAGGATAACCCACACAAGTAAGCTCATCCCATGAGATTCTGGCCCCTTCCATTTCCAGTTCTTTTATCTTCTCCGGAAATGCCTGTCTTGATGTACCTGCTACACGGATATAAGTGCCATTATCTTTTCCCTTTGATTTTAGATAATACGGTCTGTTCTTTCCAGCTTCTACTGATACAACAATGACCGTTTTCCCGTCTACTGTCTGTGGCTCAATATCAGGAATGATCTGTGGCACACAGGAATCAGAAACTGCATTGGCAATTCCATCCATCAGCTGAAACAACACATCATTTTCCACACCAACAATCTGGTGTGTTTTATCATCTACTCCAACAATCAGCTTGCCACCTTGTGTATTGGCAAAAGCTACGATTGTCTTCATGTACTTTTCACTTTTATCAGGTAAGGATACCTTGTACTCAATATTTTTCGATTCCCCGGAAAACATAGTATCTTCTACCATTCTTTCACTCCTACTCTATACTCGCACCACTGGTACGAATAATTCTATTTCCAGAGCAATCTTCTCTGGATCATTAACACTATTATACGTTCTATTCTTCTTTTCTATCAAGCAAGAAAACAAAACAGTTCATTTCTTCTTACCATTTTCTTCTGTTCTTTTTTGATGCCAGATAAAGTCTCGTCATCTCATCCATGAAAATAGTTTTGTCCTCATTGGTCATAGTTCCACTGGCAAATAAAGCAGCTACCTGTTCAAGAATCTGCCTTGCCTGTTTAGCACCAGCATATTCACTTGGCTCATCATTACCCAAGCACACGGTTTCATTATCATTCATAAGATAAGAAACCTGACACTGAAATGCATCTGCCAGTTTTTGATATAAACTACTCTGCTTCGGATATCGTCCTTCAACTTCCCAAGATCGAATTGTTCTATGAGAAACGCCCACCATATCACCCAGCTTTTGTTGAGTCATTTTTTTCTCTTTTCGCAACTTCCTAATTTTATCACCAAATGTTGTCATAAGTATACATCTTTCTCCTATGAGTTTTGTACATGCTTTATTTTTCTAACCACAATAAAAGTATATCATTATGCAAATAAAAAGAGAACCCGACATCACAAGCAAATTTGATGATGCGGGTTCCCTTCCCTCTTTATAGATCAATACCTTTTATTTTTTCATCTTATGATCCGATGGCAATCTCACTTCTTAATGACAACTGTGGCTTCCACATCCATGCTCGCCACATGTATGTCCTTCCCCGTTGTTGTGCTCGTGATGAGAACATTTCACATCCGGATTATACTCAAGTGTTTCATTGATAAAAGCTTCTACTGCTTCATCCGCATCTCCGGAAACTCCTCCGAAAAGCTTGATGCCTGCTGCCGCTAACGCTGTCTGTGCGCCGCCTCCAATTCCGCCACAAATCAAAACGTCTGCATTCAATGCATTAAGAACTCCTGCCAATGCGCCATGTCCACTTCCATTCGTATCTACTACTTCTGAATGTACTACTTTTCCTTCCTCTACATCGTAAATCTTAAATGTCTCTGTGTGTCCAAAGTGCTGGAAAATCTGTCCATTTTCATATGTTACTGCTATTCTCATGATACCTTCTCCTTTTTCTGCTGCATATTTTTTGTAAATTTCCTGTTTGTAACATCCTCCAAAGCTGCAGTTGCCGCTCTGACCGTCACAGATTCTGAAATCTCCGCCCTCAATTTTGAGTGGATGCCCGTCGATAAGTGCATCTGCAATCTTTTTCCTGGCGATCTCGTAAATTCGCTGGACCGTTGTTCTTGCGACTTGCATAGATGCTGCACACTGCTCCTGACTGTAACCTTTCTTGTCCAAAAGACGGATTGTCTCGTACTCATCTACCGTTAGAACAATGGGTGTTTTTTTCTCAGTATCATCTGCCGGAAGAAATTCTAAAACATTGGGGAAATGACAGACTTTTCTGCATTTTACTGGTCTCGGCATAAACTGCTCCTTTCTCGCTTTTCTTATATAATAGCCCTATAAAAGGCATATGTCAATAATGTTTTTGACATATGCCTTTTATGAATTGTATAGGTGTCAATGATTGGTAACACTTCACCCCCAAGATAATGTCAAGGGAAAGGTGGAGATTCTCGAAGAGAATACTACCTGACCTTGACATTATCCTTCATGATATACTGGTTCAC
>NZ_JBDOHS010000016.1:0-64237 GCF_039832105.1 Dorea sp. YH-dor226
TACGCCCCATATCTGATGATTTATGTCAATTCAGAAACCATTCTGAATAATGACCGTTTTTTCTCTCCTTATATGAGGAGAGTTATCCACATCATAGAAAAAAATCATTTAACAATTACCTACTCTTTATTATACATGAATTCTTTGAGAATAAGGTGTCAACTTTATTTATACAACATCAGTTGCCTGGCTGCCGGCAGATATTACATTGATTGATAAAATTAGACAGTATATGAACTAAAATGGAGAAATGAAATGGATCGTTAAAGTGGCGAAATAAGAGTATTCAGATTGACTGATCTATACCGGTATTACCCGGGCCAAGAAGATTCTGGTGATGGTCGGTACGAAGAAGGCTCTTTCTTATGCAGTGAGAAATGTGACAGTCAACAAGAGAAATAACCTTCTGAAGGAGCGACTGGCCGGTGTTATCATCGATCGCTTTGGACATGATGTCTGGTTGATCCCGCAGGGAGAGGATCACTTTAAAACCATAGTTCTGGTATCAGTAAGTCCGAAGTTCTTTGGTTGGGTAACTGGTATCGGATCCGGGATGAAGATTACTGGTCCGGATAATGTGAAGGCTGAATATAAGGCATATTTGCAGGATGTGCTTGAGAATTATTGATTGGTTATAGGTGAGATTATGGTTGAAGTATCAAAACGTGATTGGAAATTGTTCCGTGAGAAACTTCCTGGTTGGCAGGAAAGTTATATGGAACGTTTATGCAAGGAATATGTAGAGCTGCTGACCTGTGATAAGAAGGGTTCTGAACGATTCTGGGCACTGGAAGAACGTATCAAAAAAGATCGCAAAGCTCCTGGCGTTATTTTATCTGCCAGCAAATCCGATATGCTGATCGATCTCGTTCGGTTGGTTCAGGATGAGGTGATTGGTCTTGAGGATCTGTCTGATTTTAGTGAGGACGTGCAGGAGAGAGTGAAATTCATGGTGCAGCGCTGGTAATGTGAATGTGGTAAAATATGCATTTTCGGGTCTTCATATAACCTGGAAATGCATTTCTTCAATTACTAAAAGGTAAGGTTGACACGTTGAATGCTCGGTCGTATACTGATATCATAAGAAAAAGGTAGGCCATCTAAGATACATGAAGGAGGTCCTGATATATGGATGAGTTATATCAGCAGATTATTGATAGTTATAAAGAGACGGGTTCCGTAAAGAAGACAGCGGAGGAGCTTGGTACATATCCGATCAAAGTACGAAGAGTACTGATTACGGAGGGATTGTGGCACAGTAAAACCAGTGAACAGGTAGCAGATTTGCTTGCAAAGGGTAAAAGTGTAGCTGAGATAGCAGAGGAGCTTGTTATATCAGAGAAGAGTGTTCAGTCTTATATGCCTTATTCCCGTGGGCAGTATGGCGGGGAAGACAGAAGCAACGAAGCGATTCGAAGTGAGGAATATAGAGGACGGATGCAGCAGGCAGCAAAAAATCAGGTTACCAATACAGAAGCACGTTCAAAAAAGCAAGAGGATGATATTCAGGAGCAGCGGCGCCTTCTTGAAGAATTAAGAGCTGAAAAAGAGCGATTACTGAAAGAGAAAAAGGAATTCTGGGACATGATCGAAGCAGAGATGAAGCGGATCCCTATGGCGATGCAGCTTCATCTGGAACTGGATCTGAAATATATCGCAGATGAACATAAGGAAGTTCTTAGAAGATACGGAAGAATGAAGGATGGAATTACCAGAGACTTTATTGTTCCGGGTAATATGACACTGCATGGTCTTCATTATGCAATCATGAAAGCCTTTGGATGGCAAAACAGCCACCTTCATAGCTATGTTCCATATGAGGATGAATTCAAAAAAATGACAGATGGGGGATTGGTAAAAGAGTGGACCCGTCAGGTTGGTATGTATTTCCGTTTTCCAAGTGAAGATTATGAAGATATATATTGGGACGATGATTATGAGGAAGGTGAAAGTATTAAGACCTGGCTGAAATTCAAGTATTGTGGTCCATACTCCTACGAAGGCGTGGGAGAGCATTACATCCCGGCACAGATTGAAGTAGACCGCTTCCGAAAGAACTGGCCTGCGATTCAGAAGAAAACGACAGATCAGAGAACGTGGAATCTCTACATGGAAGGTCAGTGTGAGGAAATGCTGGAACGCCTGATGCTTTGGACTGTACTAAAAACACCGGCTGAACAGGGAGATTGGGATTCATGGAAACAGAAGAAAGAGGCCGCCCTGAAACAAGTTGAGAAAAAACGTAAGGGCATTATCAAAAAATACAGACAACTGACAGCCCGTATGGATCAGATCGTTGAAGAGGCAGAAACGCATTTTGACGAAGAAGGAAATCCGACGATCGACATGGTTCCATATTTCCGGGAGATAGAGGAACTGGACCGTGAATTGGAAATGCTGTGTATTGATTATAATCCTGAACCAATTCCGGCATTATCTGCATTGTGTTATCGATATGACTATGGCGATGGGTGGGAGATTAAAATCACCTGCACCAATGCCTGGTACGACAAAACAGTTTATGCCAGGGATGAAGAAGGCGATATGCTTCATGATAAAAATGGATTCGTTCCTGAGAAAGCTTTGTTTGTAGATGCCTTTGGTCAGCAAATAGACGGAGAGTTTCTGGACAAGTTGAGAGAGATTCAGCGTAAGGAAAAACCAATCTGCATTGCCTGGGATGGAATGAGCCTTGTGGATGATGTTGGTGGTGTTGGAGGTTTTTGCGAATTCCTTGAGACGATTAACGGTGATGATCCGGAAGAGAAGAAAAGCTATAAAACATGGGCAAGGAGTCTGGGATGGACCGGACGCATGCCAAAACCGGAAAACATGCTGTAGCTGTCGGGATGATTGCACATTGCTTTATGCTACTGAAATAACTTCGTACCAAGGAGGGACTGACACAGAATCAGCTGGCTTTGCTGGCGGAAACCAGTACGGACACGATTGGAAGAATAATTGTGAAAAGAGTGTGTGAATTATTGACTAGAGCCTCTCCTGATGGTATATTTAGATTACCCAACGGGTAATTTGAAAAGGAGGGCAAACGTGCAGCTACTATACAATAACAGCAAAGTTCAGAAACAATGTACCGATTTAAAAACTGCAAAAAAGTTGTTTGGCGGGAATGCTGCATTAGCAACCAGCTTATTTGCCCGAATAAATGCTATGCATCAGGCGAGTGTAATTAAGGATATAGTAATGATGCCGACGTTTCATTTTCATAAGTTGAGTGGCAATATGGATGGATTTTTTGCTATAGATGTAAAAACGAGAAGAGATCCATGGCGTATTATTATTCAGCCATTAGATGAGAATGAAGAACCTTATGATCCTTGTAATATTGATGAAATTGCTGGTGTGGTTAGAATTGTTGAAGTAAAGGAGGTAAGTAACCATTATGAGTAATTATATTGAATATAATGATAAGATTGCTTTTCATCCTGGATACTATATCAAAGAAATCATTGAAGAAAGTGGACTTTCTCAGAAAGATTTTGCAAAACGATTAGATACCACGCCAAAGAATTTAAGTATTCTGGTACGTGGGGAGCAAAGCTTATCAATCGATATAGCCATGAAATTATCTCGAATGTTAGGGACTAGTGTTGAATACTGGCTGAATCTTCAGAAGAGCTATGACGCTTTGATCGCTGAGTTTGAATCATCCAAGGAATTAGAACAGGAAAGAAGAATTTTCAAGTACTTTCAGTACACATATTTCAGAGAGAATTTTGGACTGCCTGATCTTCCGAGAAAAACAAATGAACAGATTAAGTGCCTACGTGAATTTTTAAATGTTGCATCATTATCTGTTTTCACAAAGCAAAATATGGCAGTTAGTTTCCGAAGTGCATCTGAGGATATGAAAGAGGCTAATATTGCCAGAGCAAATGCAATGGTTCAGATCGCAATTAATCAGGCACTGAAGATAGAAGCACCTAAGTTTGACAAAAAGAAGTTTGAAAAAGCTGTTGATTATGCATTGACATTAACAACACAGCATGGTGATTTTTATCCACTGATCAGGCAGGCTTTTGAAGATGCGGGAGTAATATTCGTAATACTTCCAAATCTTCCGGGTTCAGGAATAAATGGTGCAACCAAGAAGATTGGACAGAATGTAATGCTGATGGTGAATGACAGACGTTTCTATTCAGATACATTTTGGTTTACTCTGTTTCATGAGATTGGCCATATTATTAATGGTGATTATGGAATTACATTTGAAAATGAGCACGCTGGACAGGAGGATGCAGCAGATAAATATGCGGAAGACAAATTGATTCCTCCGGGAGAATATGAGGCTTTCGTTAAAATGAATGAGTTTAGCGAAAATGCTATCCGCAGATTTGCTGAAAGAATTGACAGAGATCCGGGTATTGTCCTTGGTCGCTTGCAAAATGATCAGATTGTTCCATTTACAAATGTTGCACTGTCAAAAGCATTAAAACACACATACAAAGTAATAACATCATAAAGAGGTATATAACGTGAGGTCGTCTACCGTTATCCACGATAGATGGCCTTATTTTTTTATCCATTTGGGGAGAAAGTGCGGATTCGCATTCTACGATTGCCATTTTATCCTGAGATGTGAATAAGACAGGTTAATTCTTTAATATTTATATTTTTTAGAATGTGATAGTCTGGTATTATAATATTTATAAAGAACCTATTATGATGAAGTGAAGAAAGTGGTGAGGTTATGAAACTGTTATTCAAACAGAGATTGTTTTCCTGGTTTGACAGCTATGATATTTATGATGAGTCTGGTAATACCGTTTATGTGGTAAAAGGTCAGTTGTCCTGGGGGCACAAGCTTGTAATCTATGATGCTTATGGAAATGAAGTGGGAATGGTTGTTCAGCAGGTGCTTACTTTCCTTCCAAAGTTCGAGATTTATAAAAACGGCAGTTATATCGGATGCTTAAGCAAAGAATTTTCGTTCCTGACACCGCATTATAATATCGATTACAACGGATGGCATATTGATGGAACGATCATGGAATGGGAATATAGTATTCTTGATCGAAGCAGCAATCAGATTGCAAGTATCAGTAAAGAGTTGTTTCATATGACGGATACTTACGTTATTGATATAAGGAATCCGGAAAATGCATTGGATGCGTTAATGTTTGTGTTGGCAATCGATGCAGAAAAATGTTCTAGAAATTAGAAGGTATTTCATCTTTCTATGGATCGTTAAGGTGGTGAAGTAAGATGACGCAGATTGATATGAAAAAGTTGGAAGTTGCCATGAAATATATTGAACGTATCGCTGATGGCAAGAATCCTGTGAATAACAAACCTGTGGAAGAGGATTCCGTATTAAACAATCCGAATGTGATTCGGTGTATGTATTTTGTAAAAGAGGTTCTTACTGCAGTTAAGGAAAATGATGGTATGGTTGGCGGACGGGCATCTAAACCATCAAAGTCCCCATTTCCGTTTGAATGCCTTTCTGAGTTTGAATATGTAGATGATACTTCGATTGCCTATTTTATGAACAGGCTGAAAGGATTGGCGCTTGATCCGAATGTGCGGGGAATCGGTACAAAACCAGTAACAGACTGGCTGAAACGGAAAGGATATTTAATCGATGTTCAGGACAAGTATACAGGAAAGCTCCATCCAGAAGCAACGGAGTTGGGAATAGACTTTGGGCTTTACATGCAGGAACGAATATCGACAAATGGACAATCATATCAAATTGTTATGTATTCTCAGAAAGCGCAGGAATTCATCGCGGCGCATTTGGAACAGATTGTGAATAACAGTATATAACATATGTATATACTATTATTAGTTGATTTTTTTCGGCTAAAATATATTTGATTTACAGATTAGCCGAAAACAACTTGATTCCGGCTGTGATTTCGGCTATTATATAATTAAACTACAAATCAGCCGAGGAGGTGTTTTCGTGAATTATATTGCAAGAAATTTGGAGAAGGTCGTCCTGCAAGTTTCCGATGAGTATCCGGTTGTTTTAGTTACTGGGCCCAGGCAGGTCGGCAAAACCACAATGCTTCAAAAGTTGATGGAGGGGACGGGACGAAAATATGTTTCTCTTGATGATTTGAACGAGAGAAATATAGCAAAAACGGATCCTGAGCTTTTTCTGCAGCTGCATAAACCACCAGTGCTGATCGACGAAGTTCAGTATGCTCCTGAGCTGTTCACTTATATTAAGATTCATGTGGATAAAACACACAATCCCGGCGATTTCTGGCTTACCGGGTCGCAGGTTTTTAAGCTTATGCGCGGTGTACAGGAGTCTCTTGCAGGCCGCGTTGCTGTGCTTTCATTGACCTCCTTATCCCAGGCAGAGATGTGCGGAGGACAGATGGAACCATTCCTTGTTGATCTGAAAGCTTTATCTGAAAGAAGTGAGCAAAGAATACCTGCTGATGCAGAAAGTATTTTTGAGAGAATCTTCAAAGGCTCCATGCCTGCGCTTATCAGTGGTCAGAATAGCAACAGTCAGATTTTTTACAGCAGCTATCTATCCACCTATATCGAAAGAGATATCAGAGAATTATCCGACTCAATAGATTCGCTGAAGTTCTTGAAGTTTATTACTGCGGTGGCAGCCAGAAGCGGACAGATGCTGAATATGGCCGACATCGCCAGAGATGCGGATATCAACCAGAAACAGGTTAAAGATTGGCTGGGAATCCTGGAAACATTGGGTATCATTTTCTACCTCCATCCATACTCCAACAATATGCTGAAAAGACTGGTGAAGACACCGAAGCTGTATTTCTATGATACTGGTCTGGTCTGCTATTTGACGAAATGGAGCAGTCCGGAAACGTTGGAAAGCGGTGCAATGAACGGGGCAATTCTTGAGAACTATGTCGTTGCCGAAATCAGAAAAACCTATCTGAACTGCGGAAAAGAGCCTTTCATGTATTATTATCGGGATAAGGATGCCAAGGAAATCGATATCGTCTTAGAGCATGATGGTGTACTTAATCCGATTGAAATTAAAAAGTCATCAAATCCCGGATCAGAGCTTACCGGTGTATTTCATCTTCTGGATAACGCCTCAATTCCAAGGTCAAAGGGTGCAATCCTGTGCATGAAGCCGGAGTTGTCTGCCATCGACCGGGAAAACTATATTGTACCAATTTGGATGATATAAAAGATACATACCGACATTCACTTCCATTCGAGAAATGAGTGCCGGTATGTTTTTCGTTTATAAGTGGCAACAGAATGAGAGTAAAATATTTAACAGTTACCCATTTAATCCTGTTATTATCGAATCAATTCCTTCGGAATCTGGTCATAATCAAACATGACCTCAGAATGATTGTCACGAATCAGCTGCTTATCGGTCACCTTTCCGGTTGCCCTGTCAATGACATTTCTATAGATTTTGGATATCCTGTAATACTTATCTCCTTCTTTATGGAAATGATGATCTTCTTCAAAAATCTCATAATACTGCGGGAATTGTCTTTCGCTTCTTAATTCTGCCCAAAGCTTGCCGTCGCTGCACCAGACAAGCAGCTGAACATCCTGATCCGTATTGTTTTTAAACCGGTAATCTATGTAATTATAGCTGACGGAGGTTCCTGAGCTAAACGGCACTCTTTTACCATGATCGGGCGCCAGGCGTCAGAATGGCTGTGAAACTCAACAACCTCGAGAGGACTGTGCAGAATAAGCAGATGGATGATCATTCCATTGATTTTTGACGATGCCAGCTTGATATTAATTGCTTTATTGAACTGAAGCGTCGGATCGATGCCTTTCCCTTTTTTATAAGTACTGAATCATAACTTGAAACAACATTGGGAAGTCTTTTTTTGGTTATTGTTTTTGCAAACTTTTCTTTACTGAGAAAATCCTGTATGTGGCGTTTACACGTTTCCTTCGCCTGGGAAATGGCATATGTCGCAGGACATAGTTCGCAAAAAAGGTTGACCAGAGGCTGTTGAAAACTCCGGTTATTCGTATATAATGTATTTAGTTAAGATTTGGTTTTCACGGAGGTGAACGTTATGCCAAAACCGAAATCGAACCTGAATACCATATATATATCAGAACGGCTGCAGGAGAGTTTGCGGCCTGTCTCCCACAGCACCATGACTGCCATTGTTGCACCCATGGGGTATGGAAAAACAACGGCGGTGAACTGGTATCTGGCCGAGCGTGCCAAAGCAGAAGCGTTACATATCATCCGCATCAGCGTATATTCCGATAACCTTGCAATCTTCTGGAAAAGTACACAGGATGCCTTTGTGCGCACCGGTTATGATTTTCTGCGGGACTATATCTGCCCCACAGACGCATCCGGCGGCGGACTGCTGGTGGATGATCTCTGCCATGAACTGGCGGGAGAAACTCCCTGCTATATCTTCGTGGACGATTTTCATCTCCTGACGGATCAGCGCGTCTCCACGTTCCTTTGTATGCTGGCAAACCGGCTGCCTGCGAATGTGCATCTGATTGTCGCCAGCCGGGATCGTTTTCTGCCGGCCGCGGAGGCGGTACGTCTGGGGAACAGGGTATATCAGATCGGCACGGATCAGCTCCGCCTCAACCACACGGAGCTTAATATTTACGCCCATCGCTGCGGAGCCGACCTTTCCGACGCGCAGGTTGAAGCCCTGCTCTATTCCAGTGAGGGCTGGTTTTCTGCTGTCTATCTGAATCTGCGGACGCTCTCCGAGCGTGGTGCGCTGCCCGACCGCAACTCCGACATCTATTCCACGTTCACTGCTGCCATGATCGATCCACTGTCGGAAAAGCAACAGGAGTTTCTGGCGGTCATGGGGCTTGCCGATGAGTTTACCGTGGAAATGGCGCGCTTTGTCACAGAGGACGCAGATGCAGAAAAGCTGCTTGCCGTATTGACTGAGCAAAATGCATTTGTCAAATGCCTGCCGGACGGTGTGACTTTCCGCTTCCACCACATGATGAAGGAATGCGCCGAGCGCAGATTCCGGATGATGGAAAAGGAAAAACAGTTGTTCTATCTGGAACGCTTCGGATTGTGGTATGAAAACCACAGCCAGTATCTGCACGCCATAGCATCTTACCGGCGGAGCGGAAATTACGATGCCCTGCTGCGCGTCATACAAAAAGACGCGAGTATTCTGCTCTCCTCGCTTGATCCACAGGTTGTACTCTCCGATATGGAAGCGTGCCCTGCTGCCGTGCTGAAAGAGCATCCTCTGTCGATTCTGGTACTGATGCGCAGTATGTTCAACTGGCGAAATATCCCCAAAATGCTGGAATTGAAGGAACTCCTGCTGACCGCCATCCGGGAGAATCCGAATCTGTCCCAGCAGGAGCGGGGTAACCTGCTGGGCGAGTGCGACCTTATCATGAGCTTCCTCTGCTACAACGACATCAGCGCCATGAGCCGTCTGCATCGCAGTGCCAGCAGCCAGATGTCCCGCCTTGCCATCAGCATCCAGAAAAGCGGCGGCTGGACCTTCGGCTCGCCGTCCGTCCTGATGATGTTCTATCGTGCACCCGGCGAGCTGCAAAGCGAGCTTCATGAGATGAACGAATGTATGCCTCATTACTATAAAATCACGGATGGTCACGGACAGGGTGCGGAAACCATCATGCGGGCGGAGGCTGCGTTCATGCAGGGATGTTTCACGGACGCGCATATTGAGCTGGAAAGCGCCTATGCCCAGATCGAGGGGAACGGTCAGATTAACATGGCGCTTTGCTGTGACTTCCTCGCATGGAGGCTTTCCCTGTGTATGGATATAGAGCAACGATATTCTTTTGAGGAGCGCCGTGTGGAGTTGCTGCGTCATCACAATGCCACGTGGATCAATATATGGACCGCCACCAGCGCCTACTACCACGCCCTGCTTGGCGAGACAGAACGAATTCCTGCCGTTTTTGCCGAGCATCAGCTTTCCTCGATCAATTTCCTTGCACCAGGAAAGCCAATGATGGAGATGATTGAAAATCAGGTGTATCTTGCTCAGGGCGCTTATGCCAAAGTAATCGGGCGAAGCACGGGGCAACTGGCCGTGTGCGAGGCAATGCATTATGCGCTGGTCGCGCTGCATATCCGCATTCAGACCGCGGTGTCCTATGAGATGCTTGGGAAATTCGAGGAAGCGCACGCATGGATCTCAAGGGCGCTTTCCGATGCTGCGCCAGACGGCTTCGTCATGCCCTTCGTGGAAAACTATGACCGCTTGCAGCCGATTCTGGAACGGGAAAAAAAGAGTGACCTGATCGTGAAGATTATCGAGCTGGGCGAAGCGGCAAAAGCGCGAAAAGCGGCAAACACCCGCCCGGGCGCGTTCGACGCGCTGACACAGCGGGAATATGAGATCGTGCTTCTGATGGCGGAGCGCCTGACGAACCGCGAGATTGCAGAAAGGCTGTTCCTCTCCGAGGGCAGCGTCAAGCAGTATGTGAGTCAGATCTATTCCAAACTTCATATTGAAGGAGACACCCGAACCAAGAGAAAGCGGCTTGCCGAGCTGTTCACGCAAAAGACCTAACCTTTGGTTAATGTTTATTTTTTAAAATCCACCGTACAATGATTGTACGGTGGATTTGTTGTTTCGAAAGGAGGATTTATGTGAAACGAAGATATATTTCAGCGGTCAAACCGATGGACGGGTTTATCCTGCAAGTTGATTTTGTGTCCGGCAGCCGTTTGTTGCTGGACATGAAGCCGTATCTTGACAAAATGCGTTTCCGGCCGCTTACTGACCCACAGGTGTGGAACAGTGCTGTGACCAACGGTATTTTTGTCCGCTTCGGCAATGTGGAACTGAGCCACGATGAAATATTGTCCATGGCGGAGCAGGAGCAGTGAGTTACAACGTATGAAGAAGGGGGATAACAAATATGAAAAAACGAAGTATTTTTTTAACATTGGCTATACTCATTTGCCTGCTTTCAGCCTGTGGGAGAGCATCTTCTTCCGGAGATTCCGCTTCATCGAAGCAGGCGAAACCGTTGCAGAGCGAAGAAGAGAGTACACAGACGGATATCCTCTATGCCGTTTTCAGTGCGGAAGATGTCAAAGAATACCCCATTGAATACACCGGCAATAAGAAAACCGCTGAGGAGCTGGCTGGGGAGCTGACCGGTCTGACCGGACTGGACTTTTTCATCACCGCCAGCAAGACCGATGACGGCTGGATCGTTGACTGGGCTGCAGATTCTACGCTGATTGCGGGACTTGATGATCGTGAGCAAAAAGAGGAGTTCCATTTCTTCGACCATGATTCGCTGTGCTGGTTCATGATGGACAGCCTTTGGCGCACCCTGACCGAGAATCTGAACGCCGAGAATATCTATTATACCATGGATGGCGGCAGGGAATTGTTCTTTGAGGAACTGTATTCTGTCAACGTGTTCCCCTCTGATATTCCCTATATGGGATCGGAATTCTACTTCGCCCATGCCGATGTGCGGGGTGATGATGAACAGGATGAACAGGTCTGCCAGCCGGACGCTCAGTCGGCATATCAGGGGTTCTGGGAGTACCCAGATGGAACCATTCTTGAGATCAGTAACGCAGGATGGTGGAATACCTATATGGCGGATGAATTTACCCCGTTTGCAGGGGGACCGGTGGAATATGATGAGGAAGCTGTCTATTTGATGAACGACGACGGATCTTCCGGCGGTGGCAGGGCTTATTTTGATGAGAACGGCAACCTGATTGAATCCGGCTATGTCCTGACCTACCTCGGGCTGTATCGGTGATGTTCCGAAGGGCTGATCGACATTCTGCAAAAAAATGGATATTCAAAGGATAAGTGAGGGTATAGTGAAATATGTGTGGTATATGTGGTTTTATTGGAAAAAAAGAGAATAGAGCAGCTGTTTTGGCGGATATGATGGATGCAATTCGACATAGGGGACCGGATTCTGACGGGATTTATCAGAAAGATAATGTTTCTCTGGGATTCTGCAGACTTTCTATTATCGATTTAGAAGGCGGAAATCAGCCGATCTTTAATGAAGATGGTACTATTTGTCTGGTCTTTAACGGTGAGATATATAACTATCGTGAATTAAGAGAGGAACTGAAACAGAAGGGGCATGTTTTTTCGACAGTATCTGATTCGGAAACATTGATACATGGATATGAAGAGTATGGTGAAGGAATACTTCAGAGACTACGGGGAATGTTTGCGTTTTCAATATGGGATTCCAAAAAGAAAAGGTTATTTGCAGCCAGAGATTTTTTTGGCATAAAACCATTTTATTATGCAGAGATTGAAGGATGTTTTGTATTTGCATCTGAGATTAAAAGTATTCTTCGCTTTCCGGGATATCAAAAAAAAGTAAATGAAAAGGCATTGGAACAATATCTGGCTTTTCAATATTCCGCATTGAATGAATCATTCTTTGAAGGAATTTACAGACTCGATCCCGGACATTTTCTTGTCTACGAAAATGCGAATCTGAAGATTCAAAGATATTTCACACCGGATCTGGCACCACAGGATGTGGATATGGATGAGAATGAGATGGTGGAAGAATTGGAGAATGTTCTGGAGCATTCTTTGAAGCGGCATATGATCAGTGATGTGGAAGTCGGGACGTTTCTTTCCGGTGGTATTGACTCAAATTATCTGGCAGCCGGACTGGGAAAGGTAAAGTCATTTACAGTAGGATTTGGAGGGGAAGATAATCGATACAGTGAAATCAAATACGCCGGAGAGCTTAAAGAAATATATCCTTTGGAAAGTTATTCTAAAATAATTACAAAGGAGGAATTCTGGACGGCACTTCCGAAAGTCATGTATCATATGGATGAGCCAAGTGGAGATGCTTCTGCAGTTGCATTGTATTTTGTGGCGAAAGAGGCAGCAAAACAAGTTAAGGTAGTTTTATCAGGTGAGGGCTCAGATGAATTTTTTGGTGGTTATAATATCTATCTTGAGCCGAAGGCTTTAAAGTGGATGAACTGGATTCCGAAAAAGATCAGGCGCAAAGTTGCCCGTGCAGCAGAAAAATTGCCGGATATGAAAGGACGGAATTATTTAATCCGTGCAGGGATACCGATTGAGGAACGTTACATAGGAAATGCACATATTTTCAGTACTCATGAGATACAACAACTTCTGAAACAGGATACAGACGTGACGTCAAGCGAACAGTTTTTAAAAAATCAATATGAAGACACCCTGGAACTGGACACGATGAGCAGGATGCAGCAGATTGATATTAATAACTGGTTACCGGGAGATATCCTGCAAAAAGCTGACAGGATGAGTATGGCTAATTCATTGGAAGTCAGGGTTCCGTACCTGGATTACGATGTTTTTGAACTGGCAAGAAAGTTACCGGAAAATGCAAAAACAAGAAAACATCAGACGAAATATCTGTTCAGACAAGTAGCTGCAAAAAAATTACCTTCCCAGATTGTGAATCGGAAAAAGTTGGGCTTTCCGGTTCCTATCCGGGTGTGGATCAAGGAAGAACCATGGAGAAGTGAGATTGAAAAAGCATTTACCAGTGAGACATCCCGCTATTTCTTCCATGTAAAGAACTTACTTGAGTTACTGGAGAAACATGTAAAGGGGGAACAGGATAATAGCAGAAAAATATGGACCGTGTATATGTTTCTTGTATGGCATCAGGTATATTTTTCTTAAACTGTGCAGTGCAGTATGAATCAGGTCTGATTTGTTTTGGAAGAATGGAAAATATGTAGAAAGGAAGAACGTGTTATGAATCCGAGAATTGTTATTCTGATTGTAGTTTTGGCCATCGTTTATTGGTGTATCAAAACGGTCAATGACATCAAGAAAAAAGAAATTCGTGTGCAGGAGGGACTTTCCGGTGTAGAGGTAGCGTTAACCAAGCGCTACAATGTGCTTACCAAAATGTTGGATACCGCCAGGGGCTATATGACGCATGAAAGCGAGCTGTTCACAAAGGTCATCGAGCTTCGTCGCGGTATGACCATTGCGGAGATGAACGACGCCCAACAGCAGATGGATACCCTGAGCGGAAAGATTTTTGCCGTGGCAGAGAACTATCCGGAGCTTCGCTCCAGCGATGTTTTTGTAGAGCTTCAGCGGGGAATCCGCGACGCGGAAGAGCATTTACAGGCTGCTCGTCGATTGTATAACAGCAACGTTACTGCCTACAATACGGCGATTGCTATGTTCCCGGCTAAGCTTTTAGCAGGCGGACGTCAGCCTGCGGAATTCTTTGTTGCAGATGCAGGCAAGCGCGAAGATGTAAAAATCTCGTTTTAAGAAAGGAATTGATAATTATGGAAGAAAAGCAAATAATGACAAATAAAGAGCTGGAATCCCAGATTCAATCATTACGCAGCAAGGAATTGATTTTCAAGATTCTGACTTACGCTTGTGGCGCGGGGATGATTTTAATGTTCATAACCGGAATGATCCCAATTGCGATTATTATGCTTGTGGCTTCGCTGGCGTGCGGGTATCAGTTATCCTCTGCCACCAGCACGCTTAAAAAGACGCTTAGCGATAATATCATCGGCAGTGTGATTAAAGAGGCGCTGGGTGATGATGTGGAATATAATCCCTGGGGCAAAATAAACCCTGGCAGCATGGTATTTCCGTTCTCTTATAACACCGCGGATGGCAGCGACCACATCAAGGCAGTCTACAATGGGCTGAACATTGAACTTGGTGATATCGAGCTGATCGATGAGCAAGAGTACACCGACGAAGATGGACATACAGAAACGAGTCGTATTTCACAATTTAAGGGGCAGTGGCTTACCTGCGACTTTGGTAAGGAACTTGCCGGCGAAGTATATATCTCAGAGTGGGGTAAAAAAGATCGTAAACGTATGAAAAGCAATGTCACGATGGATAACGAACAATTTAGTAATCGCTTCTGTGTAAGAGCGAATAATCCGCAGGAAGCGTACTACATCCTTACACCAAACATGATGGAATATATTATCAATATGGCCAATAAAAGTGGAGGCACTGTCTATCTGTCATTTTTACGAGACGGAAAGATGCACGTTGCGGTAAAGAGCGGGCGCGACTTCTTTGAACTTGGAAAAAGTAATGCTAATGTGGAAGAACTGCGCCAGAAATTCCTGAATGAGCTGCGTTGGTTTACCGATATTGTCGACACACTGCGTGTGGAAGATACTCTCTATAAAAAGGTGACAAACGAATGACGCTGGGAATGGCTATCTTGTTATTGGCAGTGGCAGTGACAGGCATTGTGCTGATCTTTCGGGATATGCGAGAAAAGCCGCAACTACGCATCATCTGTCTTGTACTGTTGTCTTTGATCACATTGGCTCTTGTCGGATATATCGCTCTGACTTTGATTTTCTTGAATGCGGCCAGACTTGCGTGACAAGACGGATCCAGACGGTTCCAGACAGATGCAAAATCAATACAAATGAATTGAAATAGCAATGATTCCGTATTATAATAATAAAAAAGAGATGGAGGAATAAAGGATGGCTAGTACAATTCAAGTACGTGTTGATGATGAGTTAAAAAGCAAGTCAGATCAGTTGTTTAAAGATCTTGGAACAGATACCACTTCTGCAATCCGGATGTTTTTGACACAGGCTGTTGCAAATAACGGTTTTCCATTTGAAATAAAACGGGTGGAGCATAATCCATATGCTGCTATGTCTGAAGAAATGATGTTGGAGAAACTGGAGAAATCAAGAATATCTGCATCAAAGGGGAATTATAGATCTGCGGATTCGGTTATTGCTGAGATGAGGGAGAAGTATGGAATATAAAGTAGTCGTAACAGCAGATGCCGAAGAAGATCTAAATCAATACATCAGATATTTGCTTATGGATAAAAAAAGTGATCAGGCGGCGAAAAATATTCTTGATGATTTTGAGGCTACCATTCGGAGCCTCAAAATTGTCGCAGGAAGTTTGAAACCGTGTGATAATCCTCGATTAAAAGAACAAGGATATCGAAGGATAAATTTTCTCTCACACCGGTATTTTTTGCTGTATCGAATTGTTGAGAATATTGTATTTGTAGATAATATTTTTCATGAATTACAGGATTATGAGAACAAAATGATTTAATTGAAAAAGGGATTCTTAGGGATGGTCATTTACCGTGAAGACGATAGATGGCCTTTTTCTCTTTATAAGAAATGTTGCGGTGCGGATGGTATAATGAATCAGGAAATATCGTATGATGAAGCTGAGCCGATGCTCTTTGTAACCGAAATAGAGGATTCGGCTATGTATGAAGATCTTTCAGAGAAAAAGTAAGAAGAAGGGGAAAATTATGGCAGAGGACATATTATCATTTCAGAAATGATAATGTGCCTGAACAGTGAAAACTGGTTAAAATGTTCCGTAGAATATGAAAACGAAGAGTATCAGCATCTGGGAAGTGTTGTGACAAACAGAGGATATTCTGACTGGGCAACGACAGAAATCAGCGCAGATATTAAATCCATGTGGTATCGCTTCAGCAGACGTGAGGATGACTATTGCATTGAATGTTCTGAAGATGGAATTCGTTTTAAACAGATGAGAGTCTGCCATATGTGGGAGGGGGCAGATAGAATCAGATTTGGCATGTATGCATGTAGCCCGGAAAATTCATCGTTCAAAGCGATATTTACTGATATAAAATTGATGGAATGTCAAATGTAAAATGATTTGTTGGAATTGATCAGTTGGGATTTGAAAGGACGCGTATATGGCAAACATTATAACAGGTTGTAGAATACTATGTAGCATATTTTTATTATTTGTTCCGGTCCTTTCTCCCATATTTTATTTTTTGTATTTAGTGGCTGGATTTACGGATATGATTGATGGCACTATTGCTATATTGGCCGCCCTACAGGAGGGATATTTGATAAGAAGAGAAAATCATAAGTTAAAAAGTTGATTCTTTTCGGATTTTTTGCGTACTTTAATAAGGCGGCTGTTTTTGTGGGCTGTTATGCAGTTTCTTTCAATGGAAACAGATGACTTCCTGTCCGCTCATTCTGTATTTTTGCATGCAGTTTATTGAGATTATATCCCATACACAGCAGAAGAATCTCCAGTTTTACTTTGGTTTTTCCGCGAAGCAGAAATCTTTGGAATTCATAATCATTTTTTAGGACTCCGAATGCTCCTTCCACCTGGATAGATCGGTTCATTCGATATATTATTCCTTTTTCGCTCAAGATGTTTTCATATGATTCCTGGCGTTTTTCCAAAAAACTTTTGGAGATATAAAGGCGCTTGTTCCCTTTGGCACGGGTGCATTTTTCTTTATGGGGACAACCTGTACAGTCCTCGCATTCATAAACCGTTACTTCTGATTCATATCCACTTTTACTTTTCTGTTTTTTTATGAATAATGACTTTAGCGCCTTTCCGGCATGGCATGCATACGTATCTGTTGTTTCATCATATCCCATATTTTCCCGTTTGCTGATATCCTGCTTAAAACTGCGTTTTTTCCATTTCTCATAGGTCTGCGGTTTGATATACGGTTTTTGTTTCTGCTCCCGCAGGTATGTGTAACCCTCTTCGCTTTCATAACCAGAATCCGCAGTCACACTTGGATAACGAAACCCTAACTTCTCACTCATTGTTTTCAGAAATGGCACCAGCGTCCAAACATCATTCCGATCCTGAAAGATATCCGCTGCAACAATATACTCGCTGTCTACACCTATCTGTACGTTATATCCCGGTTTTAGCTGGGCATTTCTCATGTGATCGTCTTTCATATGCATGAACGTAGCATCCGGATCTGTTTTACAATAATTATTCCTTCCCTGAAAGCTGGCTGTGTGCCAGTCGTAGGTGGTCTGACGTTCCAGAAAACGACGGAACAGTTCCAGATACCGTTGGTTCTGGTCTTTGCGTTTCCCTCTTCCATGTACAAAAACAGTATGCTGTTCTTCGCATATTTGTTCCAGAAACCGGCAGATCTTCTGCAGATCCTGCGCCCTGGTTTCTTCTGATACATGGAAAGACTGTATGTACTCTTGGTTCAGCAGGGTGACCGCTTCCTGTATTTTCCGGAACATCTTTTCTTCCCATTTTCCAACAGATTTTTTCCATACGAATGTGTATTTATTGGCACAGGCTTCCAGTTTGGTTCCATCTATAAATACAGTTTCCTTTGACAATTCACCTGCCTGGGCCAGATGGCGGACCATTTGGTAAAACAGGTCCTCGCAGGCATCTGCTAGAAATCCTGTCCGAAACCGGGCGATCGTACTATGATCAGGAGCTTTCTGTCCGGCAAGCAGCCACATAAAGTTGATATCACGTTTACAGGCTGTTTCAATATTTCTTGATGAATAAATATTCTGTGAATAAGCATAGGTCAGGATCTTGAACATAGTCTTGGGATCCACTGCCGGATTTCTGCCTTTGGCAGAGTAAGCCTGATACAGCAAGCTGTAATCTAAATCCTCCAATTCGTGGCTCAGCAGTCGAACAGAATCATCATCAGGAACCAAACCTTCCAAATTTAATGGCAAAACCAGTTGATAAGGCTCGCCGAATTCGGTATAATTTTTGTGGTATTTTAATTTATTAGGCATATCTTATTATACCATGGATGGCAGGTTCTTCGGAGCCTGCTTTTCTATTTTTAGACATAAAGATGGAGCCATTGCTTCATAGATGATTATTCATCTATTTTGCAACGGCCCCTTTCACTTCTTGAATGACTGCTATTTAGATTATTTCAATTACGGTCGCCCTTTTTTTGAGGCTTGAATGACTGCTATTTAAATTATTCCAATTACAGTCATTTTCCTGCGCTTATTAGTTGACTTTAGTTGACTTTTTCGCTTTTACAGTCAGTTATTTCTGCTTACTTGGGTGCCTGCAATTCAGGTTTTCATGATTACAGTCATTTTTCAATGCATATTTCATTGACCTCAATTCAAGTATTTTTTACCACAGTCAATTTTCTACTTAATGCCATGTGTACACCTTCCCCAAAAACTTGAATTTGGGGAAGCGTTTTAATACGGTATCCGTTACATAATTTTTTAGTGGCGTATTGGATTAAAGTGCTTCTTTATATATTTCTGAAATATCATCAAAATCAAGGATTTTCAAGGAACCTTTGCTGATAAAACAGGACTCTGCAATTGTCTTGAGATCATCATTTTCCGTATATCCGATTTCTCTTAATGTAGTTGGCAGACCAACTTCTTTAATAAAGTCCGCAAGTGCTTCTATTCCTGCAGCTGCCAACGCTTCTTCAGTTTCATAATCAGATGGATTCAGTCCCCATACATTTTTCGCAAATTTGGCGAACTTTGCAGCGCCTGCCTTATAGATATGACGATAATATACCGGATGCAGAACGGCCAGTCCTTCGCCGTGCACACAGTTATTATATGCACTCAGCTGGTGTTCCATGTTGTGGCACTGAAAATCAGTCAGCTTTCCCATCTTGATCAGGCGGCTTCCAATGACAAAATCAACCCACATCAGATTACTGCGTGCATTCCAGTCCATTGGGTTCTGGATCGAGATACGCAGGTCGCGGATTATTTCTTTCATCATTGCCTCTGAAATATCATCAGACAGATTATCCTGCACAGGTTCACTGAAATACGCTTCCATAACGTGACTCAGAATATCAAATGTACCGGCTAAAAGCTGTCTTTTCGGAACTGTAAATGTATAAGTCGGATCCATCAATGCAAATTTTGCATTACTCTCCGGATGGTTTTTATCACATTTTATCTTTGTTTTCGTATTGGTTAAAACGGCACACCCATTCGATTCGCTGCCTGTGGCCGGCATGGTCACAACCATTCCCAACGGAACGGGGTCAAAATCAATAGGAGTATCGCCAATCCAGAAATTGTCCCAGATTTCCAGATCGGTAGCAGCCCCGATAGAAATCGCTTTGGACATATCCATTACACTGCCTGCTCCGACTGCCAGAATAAGGTCTGCGTGAATCTTCTTCGCCAGGGCAATTCCTTCGTATGCCATATCTAAGGTTGGATTGGATGGAATATTGCTGAATTCGGTGACTTTTTTACCGGTATCTTTTAATACAGTCATTACATCATCATATGCCCCATTTTTCTTAACAGAACCTCCGCCATAGCAAAGCAACACATTTTCCCCATACTGAGCGGCCAGCTTTGGCAAATGTTCGGCAACAACATCTTTTCCAAAATAACCGACTGTTCCATGTTCTCCAAAAATAAAGTTATTCTGCATAAAGTACCCCCTTCGATCATCATAGAGATTTGTATCTTAAACATTCGTGTTTGAAATATCTATCACTTATTATATCTTATAAAAACAAATGGGGAAAGACAGGATAAACATTCTTTCGTTTGTTTCGTGAAAACGAAGTGAAGCATTGATGTGTTTCGGTTTGATAAGTATAATATGAACAAAGATGAGAATTATTTGGAGAAAAGAGAGTATTGCTCACATGTGATAAAATGAATGAAGCTTCAAGAAAAACAATAATTACAAATGGTGGAGTACTGGAAAATGAGGTACCTGATGATGTAGGACTTGGCGAGAGTGGTATCATTCAACGATATTGGATAGAACTTTAAATTGGAGATTTCCATGGATTATAAAATAAGAGAATTAAAACAGAACGAAATAAGCATATTAAATACATTTTTGTATGAAGCGATATTTATTCCTGATGGAGCTGATGCTCCGCCGTATGAGATAATAAAACAACCGGAATTACAAGTATATGTAACAGATTTTGGCAGGAAAAAAGGCGATATCTGTTATGTGGCTGAATATAAGGAGAAGATCGTGGGAGCAGTGTGGGTTCGCATTATGGACGATTATGGACATGTTGATGACGAAACTCCGTCATTTGCTATTTCTCTTCTTAAAGAGTATAGGAATTATGGCATTGGAACAGAATTGATGAAAAGAATGCTTTTAGAACTTAAGAAACAAGGATATAAGAAAGCATCATTGTCTGTTCAAAAGAGAAATTATGCCGTTCGTATGTATAAGAAATTGGGTTTTGAAATCATTGATGAAAATGATGAAGAGTACATTATGATCTGTAGATTATAATCAGCAATATTCAAGAGCGTGGGGTCCATTATACCGAGAGCAATTGCGCTTTGCACAGCCGGATTGAGTCATTTTACGATGGCACTTGGCATTGGGAAAATGATTACATCTGTCACAATGACGCTGTTCTATGTATTACTCTATTATGTATGGCATATCCGTTATCAGGCAGAGAATAAAAAAGGACTTACAATCGCGGTATGGGGATTGGCGATTTTACGTATCGTTCTGTGTCTGATGCCACAAAATGCATGGACCAGCGCAGAGGCACCGTTATCATGGGGCATTTTCCGCAATATCCCGTTTACAATTCTCGGTGTAATAATCGTGATTCTGTTCTATCGAAGCGCGAAGGCAGAGCAGGATGAAGCATTCCGTTTTCTGTGGCTTGCAGTAGTCATAAGCTTCGCCTGCTATATCCCGGTCGTCCTGTTTGCAGATCCGGTGCCGCCGGTCGGTATGCTGATGATCCCAAAAACCTGTGCCTATGTATGGGTTGTCTTAATTGGATATCGGGCAATGAAAGGAAGTAATCGGTCCTTGATTTTGTTGCTTTTGGATGGATGTTTTATAAAATGAGCATAAAGCATACAAAACGAATCAAGGGATACAAGGAAGAATTTCGCCCGGTATGGCATTTCTTTGATATCAAGGCATACTGCATTATGGCGGTTATGATGGGCGGAGGAATCTGGCTTCGCAGTTCCGGATTGGTACCGGATGTATTTATTGCAGTGTTTTATACCGGGCTTGGATGTGCGTTAACATTGGCGGGAATCTTGTTCTGGGTAATGTATTTTCGCTTTTGTGATGAAAGGGAATAAATAAATCAATGATAGAGGAAATATTATGATGTCTTCCTGCATACGATCATCTGCAGGAAGAATTATGGCATTATTCAGCAAATGTAGTGGGAACTGGGTAATACTATAAATACAACAGTTTTTAATGTGTACAACACATATGCGCGTTAAAAATATTGATTCCAACACTTTTAAGTGTTAAAATGGCGTTGGAGGTGTTAGAATGTTACCTAAAAAAGAGACATTAACTATCGAATTTAAAAGTGATATAAAGAAATACCCTGATTCAGATATCTTTGATGCTGTTGTCGCATTTGCGAATACAGAAGGTGGCGATTTGTATCTGGGGATTGAAGATTCCGGTGAAGTCACTGGGGTGCATGAGGCACACAAAAATCCTACTACATTAAGTGCATATATTGCTAATAATACCATTCCGCCTGTTTCAATTCGGGCAGAAATAATAGATGATATATATCCGGTATTAAAGATTACGGTTCCAAAATCGTATAGTGGAATTGTTGCAACTATATCGGGAAAGGTTTCTCGTCGAAGAATAAAAGCGGATGGAACACCTGAAAATGTACCAATGTATCCGTCTGAATTTGCGACACGCTTGTCTGATTTACGTATGTTGGATTATTCTGCAATGCCAGTGACAGAGGCTACATTATCAGACTTTGATCCGGTGGAGATAGAGCATTTGCGTAGTTTGATTATGGCTTATAATGGTGATAAATCATTGGTGGATTTATCAGATGAAGAATTATTTAAAGCGTTGGGATTTGTTAGAGAATTGAATGATATGTTAATTCCAACAATTACGGGATTATTGTTTATTGGAAAACGTGTAGCAATAAAAAAGCATATTCCAACACATGCAGCATCATTTCAGGTATTGGTCGGCACAGAAGTCAGAGTCAATGACGATATGTCATTGCCATTATTATCTACAATAGATAAGATAAACACATATATGGAGGCATGGAATCCTGAACAAGAGATTGAAATGGGGCTTTTTCGTGTCCCCGTTCCGGATTTTAACAAAAGAGCATTTCGCGAGGCGATTGTAAATGCATTTAGCCATCGTGACTATACAAAAATGGGACGAGTACGTGTTGCTATCAACGATGAAGGGTTAACGATTGCCAATCCTGGTGGTTTTATCGAAGGTGTTTCTATTCATAATTTGCTTACTGCAGAACCGCATGGACGTAACCCTCAAATCGCTGATGCGCTGAAACGAATTGGCTTAGCTGAAAAGACAGGACGAGGTATTGATAGAATATACGAAGGCTCTTTAATTTATGGAAATCCGCTTCCAGATTATAGCGCATCTACTTCCGTTACAGTTTCTTTGTTTATTCCGAGAAGTAAGCCAGATCCTCAAATTGCAAAGCTTGTGTCAAATGAACAAAATAAACTTGGTCGTCCACTTTCGTTAAACACATTGATGGTTTTAAATGCACTAAAAGACTTGCCGAAATCTACAATCGATCAAATTGCGGCATCGGTAAATTTATCAGAAATTGCAACAAAAAATATTCTTGATTCAGCTATTGAGAGTGGAATTGTAGATATCTATGGAAGTGGTCGCAATAGGACCTATATCTTATCTCCAAAAGTTTATAGTACGAAATCTCAAAAAATAGGCTATGTTCGTCAAGTGGATATAGATGAGACTAGATATCCTGAGCTTATTGTTAATATGGCGAAATCAAATGAGTATATTGCGAGAGCAGATGTTGTACAATTGTTGCATGTAGATGAAAATAAGGCATATCGATTGCTGAAGAGTCTGGTTGATAACGATATTCTGGAACCTATTAATAAAGGTCGATATGCAAAATATCGTTATTGTGGCAATTGAAAGCATTAAAATATGCTTTTAACACTCGTCTAACACTCGCTAACGCATCTCTTTGAGCGTTAGATATATTGGATGCAAACGGAATTGCTATATAGTTAAAATGATATAATAATTATATAATTATAGATATTTGATTATATTACCCGCCGGTCGTATGATAAGGACAGATAAAGAAATTATTTTCTGACAAGGTGGGGAAAAGATATGAAGGAGATTTTAAGAGCAAAAAGAATGGAAATGGTTCACTCTGATATCAGAGGACCGTTATTTGTAGAAGCGATGGACATGCAGGCAAGGGGAATTGATGTCCTGAAGCTGAATACGGGTAATCCGGCAACTTTTGGATTTAAACAGCCGGAAAGTATTGAGCGTGCGTTGGAAACTCATACGGCTGATGGAGTCGGATACTGTGATTTTAAAGGCATGCCAAAAGCGAGAGAAGCGATCTGCGAATATGAGAAGTCGAAAGGAATCAAAGGCATTACACCGGATGATGTATTCATCGGAAATGGTGTCAGTGAAGTCGTGTCTTTTGCTCTTATGCCTCTGTTAAATGATGGAGATGAGGTTCTTGTGCCGACACCAAGTTATTCCATCTGGGGGAATTCCGTATATCTTGCAGGAGGAAAGCCGGTATTCTATGTCTGTGATGAAAAATCAGGCTGGTATCCGGATATTCAGGATATCCGCTCTAAGATCACACCAAAGACGAAGGCGATGGTAATCATCAATCCGAATAATCCTACAGGAGTTCTGTATCCGAAGGAAGTACTGGAAGAGATCGTACAGGTGGCAAGAGAAGCTGGTATTCTTCTGTTTGCAGATGAGATCTACGACAGACTGGTGATGGACGGACTGGAGCATGTATCGCTGGCATCCCTTGCGGAAGACCTTCCGGTGGTAACGATGAACGGTCTTTCCAAGTCACATTGCTTATGTGGTTATCGCTGCGGATGGATGGTCATCAGCGGACCAAGACATCTGACAGAAGACTACAGACAGGGAATCATTCAGCTTACCTCGTTGAGGCTGTGTGCGAATACGCTTGCACAGATCGTTATTCCGGCGGCTCTGGACGATATGGAAACACCGGCATCCATGGTTCGGCCGGGAGGAAGAATCTATGAACAGAGAGAGGCAACGGTAAGAGAGCTGGAAAAGATTCATGGAATTTCATTTGTAAAAAATAACAGCGCCTTTTATATATTCCCGAAACTGGATGTGAAGAAATTCCACATCACAGATGACAGAGTATTTGCCAGAGATCTCCTTCACGCAACCAATATACTTCTGGTTCCGGGAAGCGGATTTGACTGGCAGGATCCGGATCATTTCCGAATCGTAATGCTGCCGGAGGCAGAAGTGCTTGCGGACGCTGTGAAGCGGATGGGTGAATTCCTGGACGGATATAAGCAGGGAGAAGTAAGAGGAATCGGAAGAAAAACTGCATAGTATGGCTTGCAAAATATATGCCCTCCTGCATCTTTGGGATGCAGGAGGTGTTTTTATGGCAGAAGAAAAAAGAAATTTTTTTGCAGTGGGGATTTCCAGGGCCGTTTTTTTCCATGCCAGCCCTTTTTGTCCCAGTATCCGTAATCCGGCTCCGCCGGCGGAAAATGCATGTGTGCAAAACGCATCAGGGTAAACCATTTTTTTGCCCTTCTGTTATATCCGCGTTCTCCTGCGTGGATCTGAACCTGATGTGCGATCCGGTCTGTCTTTTTATGAATTTTCTGAAGGATCTTTTCCGGGATTTCTTCCGGTTTGGTTGCCTGTACTCCGATGCCGAGTTTGTAGATCTTATTGATTCCCCACATCTCAAGGCTGTCAGCCATGTCCTTAACGGTGCTTTTCATGCCGCCTCCGGCAGCAGTACTGATGACGACGGCTTGTTTTTTGCTCATTTCCGGAAGGGGTCTGTGAACGACCCACCAGGTTCCGAAGTGGTCCAGGAAATTCATCATGGAACCGGTGGCATGATAGACATAGACAGGGCTTTCCAGTATCAGCAGATCTGCCTCAAGAAGTGCGTCGATCAAAGGCTTAAGTGCCTGATAATGCGGGCATCTGGATAAATCCGTCTGAAAGCAGGTAAAGCAGCCGAGACATGGCTGGTTAAAATCCCGCGGCAGAAAAAATTCCCGAATGTCTCCGCCTGTTTTTTCTGCAACCTCTCTTGCCACCATGCAGGTGCTGCCTTCATGACTTTGTCCGTGGATGATTACTGTTTTCATAGTATAAATTCCTCTTTTCTAATATTTCTTTACAACGTATATTACACAGGAAAACCGGCCGGAATGCCGGATCGGGTCGTATGTATCTGATGTACCTTTATTATAGACCGAATAATTAGATTCAGATAGGCAGGTATTATAGTGGATTGTGTCTGTTTTATAGGAAAGAACGGAGAGGATCATACATATTTTTTCATGTATGCATTGAAGGGCGGTGCAAATCAGTATAAAATTGTGGAAAGAGAAGCTGTCGGAACGGAGGAATATCACATGGAGCGTCTGCGCTGTGTTGTAGAGAGGATTACTTATCAGAATACAGAAAATGGTTACACGGTACTGAAGTGTGCGGTGAAAAATTATAATGATCTTGTGACGGTTGTCGGGATTATGCCGGATACCCATGTGGGTTCTGTTCTTTTGCTGGAAGGCATGTGGAAAATGGATGCCAGATACGGGAGGCAGTTTGCCGTGGAGAAGTTTGAGGAGACGTTACCTGCTACTGTATATGGTATTGAAAAATATCTTGGTTCCGGACTGATCAAGGGTGTGGGGCCAAAGTTTGCAAAGCGGATCGTGGAGAAATTCGGGAAGGATACACTGGATGTGATTGAAGAGAATCCGGACGAACTGATCAAGGTGGAAGGGATCGGGAAGGTCCGCGTGGAGCGGATCAAGAACAGCTGGCAGGAACAGAAAGAGATCAAGAATATCATGCTGTTTCTTCAGAGCCATGAAGTCAGTACGACTCATGCAACCAGAATCTTTAAGACCTATGGAAGTGAAAGTATCCAGATCGTCAAGGAGAATCCATACCGGCTGGCAGATGATATCTGGGGGATCGGATTCAAAACCGCAGATGCGATTGCTGCTAAGATGGGGCTGGAGAAAGGAAAGTTCATACGTCTGAGAAGCGGAATTCTGTATACATTGAACAAACTGTCTGAAAGTGGGCATTGCTATGCGGTCCGTGAACAGTTGATCCATACAGCGGCGGAGCTGTTAGAAGTAGAGACACCGGAACTGGAGATCACGCTGGATGAGATGCTCCGGTCGGAAGACGTGATAAAAGACGAAGAAGCGATCTATCTGCCGCCATTTTATTTCTCGGAGAGCGGGTGTGCGAAGCGGCTGATCGGGCTTATATCTGCCGCAAGACAGATTAACATGGATCCGGAGATCATTATACAGAAGGTGGTACAAAGTTCTGACATTGTCTATGATGAGATACAGCTGGAAGCAGTACGGACGGCCATTTTTTCCAAAGTCATGATCCTGACCGGCGGACCCGGAACCGGAAAAACGACAACTACGTTGGGGATCATATCGGCTTATCAGCTTGCGGGCTGTAAGATCCTGCTGGCGGCGCCGACCGGCAGAGCAGCGAAACGCATGTCGGAAGCCACGGGAATGGAGGCGAAGACCATTCACCGTCTGCTGGAATATAAGCCGCCGGAAGGCTATCAGAAGAACGAAGAGCATCCATTGGAAGGGGATGTTCTGATTCTGGATGAATGTTCCATGGTGGACATCATGCTGATGTACAATCTGTTGAAAGCGCTTCCGGAACATATGACTCTGATCCTGGTGGGAGATACGGATCAGCTTCCGAGTGTTGGAGCAGGAAATGTATTGAAGGATATGATAGATTCCGGGCGGATTCCGGTGGTGCGCCTGACAAGGATCTTTCGGCAGGCACAGGGAAGCCGCATTATTATGAACGCGCACCGTATCAATAAAGGAGAAGCCATTGATATGCGCGGCGGAAAGGAATCTGACTTTTTCTTCGCGAGTAAAGATACGAATGAGGAAGTGGTAGAGACGCTGGTTCAGTACTGT
Organism: Dorea sp. YH-dor226; assembly: GCF_039832105.1. Lineage (NCBI taxonomy): Bacteria > Bacillati > Bacillota > Clostridia > Lachnospirales > Lachnospiraceae > Dorea > Dorea sp. YH-dor226. The sequence goes on from NZ_JBDOHS010000016.1 coordinate 27,746, forward strand.
ACAAAGAATCTTCCGAGGTATTATCATGTAGATCCGTTTCGGGATATTCAGGTTCTGACTCCGATGCAGCGGGGAATCTGTGGGGCGGCGAATCTCAACCAGGTGCTGCAGGAAGCCATGAATCCGACCAGTCTGTGTCTTCGCAGAGGAGGCACACAGTACCGGCTGCATGATAAGGTGATGCAGATTCGGAATGATTATGAGAAAGAAGTATTCAATGGTGATATCGGAACGATTATAAAAGTAGATACAGAAGAACGGGAATTGATCGTAAGCTTCGATGGAAGAGACGTCGTCTATGATGTAACAGAGCTGGATGAACTGGTACTTGCGTATGCGGTTACGATTCACAAGTCTCAGGGAAGCGAATATCCGATCGTCGTGATGCCATTTACCATGAGCCATTATGTGATGCTCCAAAGAAATCTGCTCTATACGGGTGTCACCAGGGCAAAAAAGATTCTAGTGCTGATCGGTGAAAGGAAGGCAGTATATTATGCAATAAAAAATGAAACAACTACAGAACGCAACACAAAACTGGCAGACCGTCTGAAGGAGGACAGCCGGGAATCGATGGAGGCCGGGCAGCAGGCGGTACAGAAAAAGGAGAAGATGATCGTCTATAAAGGAAGTCTTCAGCCATCTGTGTTATCGGAGAGCCCGGCGGCATATGAAGGAAATCTGTGGAAACGATTGTCGCAGTCGAGATTTCGCAGCAGTTTTTCTCTGAAATCCAATGACCGATATTATGTATCTGAAAAAGGAATGGATACGATCCGAAGTCATGCAAAGGATTTTGTCGAAAAACGCCTGGCGCCTGCCAGACCGCACAATGACGGAAAGCAGACACCGATGCGCGGGCATCCGGTTTTTATCGCACAGCATGCAACCGGCACCTGCTGTCGCGGATGCCTGGAAAAATGGCATCACATTCCGCAGGGACGGGAAATGACAGAAAGCGAACAGGCGTATGTGGTAGATGTGATCATGGAATGGATTCACCGGCAGATGAAAGGAAAGGTGTAATGATGGAGCAGAAAAAAGAATTGGAGAAGCGTTTACTGGCATTTGAAACCATGCTGGAAGCAGTACAGAAGAATTATGAAGATATGAATCAGAAAATGGGTCGGTTAAAAAAAGAAGGAAAAGAAAAGACAGCAACATACCGCCAGCTCATGGGAAATAAACTGCAGTATCAGAATATGCTTTCCCTGTATCAGATCTATGGGGTGCTGGATGATGAGAAGCATGTAGATTAAAATGAAATATATTTTTCTGAATTGGAGATATTTAGAATTATTTTGGCGGATAGAATATGAAAAAAGGAAGAAGTAATCTGCTGTAAACCAAGAAGAAAAGTGGGGTGAGCAGATAGAAAGAGCGAATTATAAAGATATATCTGCCATAAATCAAGGATAAATGGAATATAGAAGTGGTTTTAGCAGATAGAATGCGAAGAAAGAGGGAAACTATACGCTGTAAATCAAGTTATAGAAGAGAAATAAGCGGATAGGACTGTGATTTGGAAGAAATCTATCTGCTTCGAATCAAATTTAAGGTGTAAAATGAGCGGATAGAAAGAGTAGTTGGAAGGAATCTATCTGCTTTAGAGCAAACTTTCGCGAGTTGGGTAGGCCTGACACACAGAGGGGTGGCATGCAGAGCCTTTCGTTCTGTGTTTTAGTAATAGCAATATAGAAGCAATTGATGCCGGAAACAGGGCTCTGGGATATGTTTGGTGGCGGATTGGTCTCCACTATGCTGAAGAACTATTAAACCCGGTACCGGCGGAGAGCTTCTCTTTTTCGGCATTCAGAAGATCGATGTTGATGTTATTTTCGCTGGCTGTTTTATCAATCCACAGGTTCAGAGAATCAATTGCCAGAGATACTTCATCCAGCTTCCTGCTGATAAATGCAAAGTCACGGATCTCATCATCGGTAATCTTTCCATCCCGGGCAATCTGGATCAGACGGTTGGTAAGAGGATTGATGTCGTTGAGACTGGCAATGGTTTCAAGGATGATATTGGATAATTCTGCAACTTCAACTTCCGGTACATAGCGTGCTCCGATGGCACACCGGTGAGAACAGTAGTAATTACACAGATCCGGACGCTTATAACAGTCTGCCATCTGGATCACATCATAAGGGGTGGGATCCTGCAGATCATATTCGATTTTTTCAATTCTGGAAGCAGAGACGCCGGTCATCTTTTCACTGGCTTTTTCTCGGGTAAGTCCCTGCTCTTCCCGGCATAGCTGATAGATATTTTTATTTTTTCTTGTTGACTGTTTTCCCATAATCGTCTCCTCTTTATTTCTCAAAAAACAGAGAAATACACGGTGTTAACTCTGTTTATCAGGCGTGTATTTATAATATACATGTTATTATACTGGAAGTATGGCGATCCGACAAGCAAAAGCAGGAGGACGGTGGAGATATGGATATTAGAAAAAGAATGCAGCTGATCCGGATGATGGAAAAGATGGAAAAGAATCCGCAGTTCAGCAAAAGAATAGGAATCAGAGATAAGTCATATTTTCGACTGGAAAAGGAAAAATAAAAAATCAGATAGACTGTGCCGGACGAGAATGTCCGGTGGGAAGGAGAAAAGATATGTTAACATTATTATTTGCAATCTGTATGATATGGGTATTTGGAAAATTGTTTTTCTTTGGGATTAAGGCGGCCTGGGGAATATCCAGATTTTTATTAACGATCGTGCTGCTGCCGGTAATTCTGATCGTAATGGTAGTTGGCGGACTGATTTACCTCGCATTTCCGGTCCTGCTTATCGTTGGGATTGTATCACTGTTTATGTCAAGACAGTAAACCTGGTGTCCTTTTTATAAGACACCTGATGGCTTATCCTATTGCTTAGATAAAGGGAAATCACTCAGAATCAGGCAAAGGAGAGGTCGTTAATGAAAGGATATAATACAGAAAACGGTTATATGGGATATGTAGATGGAAGTTATCAGTTATTTGCGTGTGAAGCAGATTACATTGAATGGATGGAAGAATAACAGGAGGAGAAAAGAGTATGAAAGCAGAGCAGAAGATTCTGGGATGTCTGATCGGTGGGGCAGCAGGAGATGCGCTGGGATATGCGGTTGAATTCTGGGGAGAAAAGCAGATATCTAATGTATATGGAGAGGCCGGCATCAGAGAATATAGTCTGATAGACGGAGAAGCAAAGATATCCGATGATACGCAGATGACACTTTTTACTGCAGCGGGAATTCTGCTTGCCGATCATCCGGAAGATTATACATCGTTTATATGCGGACAGTATCAGGCATGTAGAGAATGGCTGATGACGCAGGAAAGAGGCAATATAAAACCAAAGACCTGGCTGTATGAGATTCCGGAAATGCATGCGAGGCGTGCGCCGGGAATTACCTGTCTGAACGCACTTAAAGGGAAAGAGATGGGAGGCATCTATGAACCGGTGAACAACAGTAAAGGATGCGGCGGTGTCATGAGAGTTGCACCGATTGGCTTATTCTATACAACAGAGAGACTTTCGATAGAAGAGATAGACAGTATGGGAGCAGGAGCGGCAGCGATTACCCATGGGCATCCGCTGGGATTTTTGCCAGCTGCGGGGCTGGTTCACATCATTCAGAGAATCTGTCATAACCCGGATATGTCCCTGCTGGAGGCAGTGGAAGATATGATTGATGTCGTTCCGGGGTTATATCCGGACTTTGAAGGCTTTAACCAGGTGTTCGAAACGCTGATGCGAAGAGCGGTTCATCTGTCAAAAACAGAGATGTCTGATCTGGATGCCATTCATGAGCTGGGAGAAGGATGGGTTGGAGAAGAGGCATTGGCGATCGCGGTTTATTGCGCATTAAAGCATGAGCAGGATTTTGATGCGGCAATATGTGCCTCGGTGAATCATAAGGGAGACAGTGATTCGACGGGAGCGATTACCGGAAATATTCTTGGCGCATATCTCGGATATGACGGGATACCGGAAAAATATATACAGGATCTGGAAATGCGTGAAGTCATTGAACGGATGGCTGCTGAATTGTCAGAAAAAGCACCGGAATAGAAAATTCTACTTTGAAGGGGTGTTGTGTGGCGGAAATAGTGCGTATGCTGTACCTGTGAGAGAGGAGGCTGTGTTATGGATCTTATGAAGATTGGAAAATATATCGCATCAAAAAGAAAGTCTCTTGGATTAACGCAGGCACAATTAGCAGAAAAACTGGGAATGAGCGATAAGTCGGTTTCGAAATGGGAGCGAGGAGTTTCCCAAAGTTAAAGATACCACATCAATCCCACGCGGACTTTTGCTCAACCGATACAGCCGGAGGGCTGGATAACAAGAAAAGGCGGTATGCGCCCCGTGGAGGGGTAGCGTACCGCCTTTTCTTGTGGGGGTTTCCAAAGGGGGCAACGCCCCCATTTGGCACACGACTTTGCGAAGCAAAGTGTAGTGTGTTATACGCTCTGCCGGCGTTGCCGTGAAAATGCCGTTGCCGCCGGGGAGGGCAAGGGCATTTGAAGCGGCAGGAAAACAGGGCTGTGCTTGCGTGGCGTGGAGCCGCAAGCGCAGGTCTGGACTCATCAGCAGACAGGGCGTATATGAAAGCCCCAGTTCCTCGTCCTACGCTCCAACTTGTGGACAAAGTGTCCCGAAGTTGTGGCCACACTCCCGGAAAAGTAGCAGGACAACGGGCAACCGTCAAGGCTGAAATGAACGGGTTTACACCCGGCCTTGACCTCCGCCCGCTGTCCCGCTGGATGGGTGGACAAGGCGGCCAATCCCTCAAAGTGCTTGGCCGCTCTCTTTCTGATTTTGAGGTATTCAGTTTTTCAAAATTGAATAATCAAAATAAATTTTTTCGATTGAAAAAATTTTATTTGTTATCATCTTCAATGCCATATTTTTTCTTTTGCCGAATCACATAATTACTGATTTTTTCATCATATAGTGGATACTGGTAATCCAACTGGCATGCCACTTCTGACGAAACCTCCCGGAACAATGCCATACATTGTTCAAAGGATTCCCACATATGGGGATAGGAATCCATATTATAAGTGGACATAAGTCGTTCCCACAATTCCTCTGGGACATATTGCTTCATAAATTTATAGTTTTTTCCCAAACTGAAATGAAATCCCTGTTTGATACCAATCAGCCAGGAAATCATGCGAAGCAATTCTTTTCGTACTATATCATTCATATGGTCAATAGCAAAAAGAATTTCTTTGCGGCATAAGCCCTTTACTACATATGTTGTAGTATTCCAAAATTCATTACAGCAATCGTCAAACATTCTTTGAGTAGGCTTCTGCAAGTGGTAGTCTATATCCGTTGGTATTGGCGGCTTTACGATACGGTTGTCTTTATCCAACAGTAACTTTACCAGTTTATCCCATGTAAAATACTCGTCTATCAGTTCCAGCGGCAGCAAAGTTAAATCTATCTTAACATCATCAGTAAACAGCATTAAATATGAAAATCCCTTTTCTACAGCTGGAAATAATTCCATATCTTCCGGCTTTTGCAGAATCAACCTTTCACCAAATATATCTAGCCATTTATCATCACTTGTGAAGCTGTCCATATCCGTAACAAAAAAAGTAATATCAAAATCCTGAAAATCATCAGGCGGAATATTTGTATTTGTTCTAGATCCTTCCAAAGTAACCATGCGAATGCGTTTGTCTGTTTTTGCAAAATTCAAAACAATATCATAAACTTCCTTTTCTGATCTCATTTTTATCTCCTCCAATTATTGAAATAGGTGTGAAGCCATTTTAGGGCTTTCCCGCCTTGATTACCCTTTAGCAAAGACGGGCGGGACTGTCAACGGCGGCGCATGAAATGCGCCGTTCATCTTGACCGTTGACTGGCTCGGCTGGCTTTGCTATCTTCCTGACAAATGGGAATGTCTAAGATAGTAAAGACGTCCCACATGCAACTCTTTCTTTTATTGCGGAAACCGTATCTTTAATTGTGAATGTAGTTGTGTCTATGACATTTGATTCATATACTCCCAAACCGGAAAATTGCTCCCACATTGTTTCCACTAATTCAATATTTGTTTTTCTATCTAATTTTGAGCGTTCCACAGCTCGCTTCATAGTTTCTTTTTTACTCGCTCTTAATACAATATAGTGTACCTCGTAATCTTCTTGGGCAAGAGCTTTCCATGGCTCCAAAAACCATGGCCCGACAATCCCATCTACAATTACATCATATCCGCCACGAGCATATCGCTTTGCAGCTTCTAAAAAGGCTTCAATGACAACCAGATTTTGCTCGTTGGATTCTGGCAAATGTGGTGGTATTGCGCCTTTGCTTAAGTAATGAAAAAAGTCATCGGTGTGCATATGCACTGATTTATCCATATCTGATTCCTTTGCGACAATTGACGCAGTTGTTGTTTTTCCTGTCCCCGGTGAGCCTGTAATCACAATAATTCTTCCTTGATTCATCTGTATTTTCCCTCACAATTCAAATTTATCACTTTGTTCCTGCCTGCTCAATCATCTTCTTCGCAAACTGCTGGAACATTTCAACAGTTTCTTTATCCATCGGTGTAAGCTGTCCGATCTGTCCAGCTATCATCGCCGTTACATCGTCAATGGAAAGTGGTTTTTGTTTCTGTTCCGCCAGTGCGTCCCGCATGGCTTGGAACATAGCGGCGGTCACAGCTTCTCCCGGCTGTTCCCCGTTGTCAATGTCTTTCTTAATGTCCCGCAGGATAGCCAGGAACACATTTTTGATTTTTTCAATCTCCGCTTCATGTTCCCCTATCTTTTGGGCGTTCAAAAGCTGTAAATCCTGCTTCGCTTCTGCCCGGTGTTCCGGGTGTTCTTTCATCAGGTCGGACAGGGAAGCCGTTGCCATCTCGATAAGCTGGTTTCTTGCTGTTATGCCCTTTGCCGCCGTATCCTGAAAATAAATCCGTATCAAATCTATCAGCTTAGGAAAATTCCTGTGTTCCAACAGGCGGTTGAGGATTTGCACATCAACAGCACCCGTCACAAGCCCCCTCACGGCTCCCTCGGACAAGCCTAATTCAGAAATATCGTAGCTTTTACGAACGCTCACGGTAGACAAGCCCAGTATGTAGTCTGTCGATACCTTAAATTCCTTTGCCACACCTATGAGAATATCACTGCTGACCGTTCTTGTTTCGCCGCTGACAATGCGGCTCAACTGGGAAGCGGAAACGCCTATCTTCTCCGCAAGTTCCTTTTGTGTGATGTGGTTCCCGTTGCATAAATCGGAAATCCGCTGTCCGGGCGTTCCGGGTAAAGCCATAGATACGCACCTCCTCCGCATACTTCCATTATACAGAATGATTGCAAAAATGCAATTTCCAAAGTGTAAACTTCATCAAAATGCAATTCTCGCAATATTCCGGGAATTGCATTTTTTTCGTGTAGACTTAGGGTAGTTCATCGATGGACGGCACCTTGAAAACAGAATGACCGTCCGAAAAGGAATACCCCGGCTGGGGAAGCACCGCAAGGAGTCGGACTTCGGGACAAAATGTCCCGAAGTTGCGAGGAGCGTGCCAACGCCGGAACACGCCGCAGGAATGGGGCAGGAAACCTTTTCGGGGAGAACGGCAACGGAAAGCAAAATGGAGGGAACGCATGAGAGATAACCCCTATAAAGACTTGCCGCCGCTGGAACGCAGGCCGGACGGTTCCCTTTACCGCATGACCCCGGCGCAGAGAAAACAGGCGGCCAGCCTGATACGCCGGGAGTGCTGTTGCTGTGAGGACGGCAACTGCATTGTCCTTGACGATGGGGACACCTGCACCTGTCCGCAGACGATTTCTTTCTCGGTCTGCTGTAAGTGGTTCCGCTGGGCGGTCTTGCCGCTGGACGGGACGCTGGAAGCGGAGATTTTCCGGGATAAGGACTTGAAACGCTGTGAGGTCTGCGGCGGTGTGTTCGTCCCCAAATCCAACCGGGCAAAATACTGCCCCGGCTGTGCCGCCAGAGTTCACAGGCGGCAGAAAACAGAAAGTGAACGGAAAAGGAGGTCTGCTGTGGACAGTTAGGAGCGAAAAAAGCCTTGATTTATCAGGCTTCGCAAGCCCCAAACCGGGGCTGGTGGTATAAAGTATCGCCCGCCCCGGAAAACGGGCTTCTAACCGTCCACAAAACGCACTATGACAAATACCATCTATATCCATCAGCCGGAAAAGGCGTTCAGCTTCACCCGGCTCCCGAATTTCCTCTTTGAAGCCCCCACATTCAAGCCCTTGTCCAACGAGGCAAAGGTTCTGTACGCCTTTATCCTGCGCCGGACAGAGTTATCCCGCAAGAATGGGTGGGCGGATGATTGCGGACGGATTTATCTGTACTATCCCATCTGCGAGGTGGTTGACCTGCTCCACTGTGGGCGGCAGAAAGCGGTAAACACCCTGCGGGAACTGCAATACGCCGGGCTGGTGGAGATCCAGAAGCAGGGCTGTGGAAAACCCAACCGCATTTTCCCAAAATCCTATGAAGCGGTTCCAAACACCGACTTCAAGAAATCCGGTTCTGGTACGCCGGAGGGCTGAAAACCGTACTTATGAAGTGAGGAAATCACTCCCCGGAAGTACGAAAACCGGACGGTATATAGAAATACAAAGATTAAAAAGATTTATTTATATTCTATCCATTCCAATCCTATCCGAGCTAATTTCTGCGGGATTTTCCCTGTGGAAAACCCCGGATAGGAAAGGAATGGGGAAAGGAGCAGAATGGCACAACACGCAATTTTGCGGTTTGAGAAGCACAAGGGCAACCCGGCAAGGCCGCTGGAAGCCCATCACGAAAGACAGAAAGAACAATACGCCAGCAACCCCGACATTGACACAAGCCGGAGCAAGTACAACTTTCATATCGTCAAGCCAGAGGGCAGGTACTATCATTTCATTCAAAACCGCATTGAACAGGCCGGGTGCCGAACCCGCAAGGACAGCACACGGTTTGTCGATACGCTGGTAACTGCCAGCCCGGAGTTTTTCAAGGGGAAATCCCCAAAGGAGATACAGGCGTTTTTCCAGAGGGCGGCGGACTTCCTCATTGGCCGGGTAGGACGGGAAAATATCGTGTCGGCGGTGGTACACATGGACGAGAAAACGCCCCACCTGCATTTGACCTTTGTTCCGCTGACAAAGGACAACCGCCTGTGTGCAAAGGAGATTATCGGCAACCGGGCAAACCTGACGAAGTGGCAGGACGATTTTCACGCCTATATGGTGGAGAAATATCCTGACTTGGAGCGTGGGGAGAGCGCCAGCAGGACAGGCCGGAAGCATATCCCCACCCGGCTTTTCAAACAGGCGGTTTCCCTCTCCCGGCAGGCAAGAGCCATTGAAGCCACACTGGACGGCATTAACCCGCTGAACGCCGGAAAGAAAAAAGAGGAAGCCCTCTCCATGCTGAAAAAGTGGTTCCCGCAGATGGAGAATTTCTCCGGGCAGTTGAAAAAGTACAAGGTCACAATCAATGACCTGCTGGCGGAGAATGAGAAGTTGGAAGCAAGGGCAAAGGCCAGCGAAAAAGGAAAGATGAAAGATACGATGGAACGGGCAAAGCTGAAAAGCGAACTGGACAATTTACAGCGGCTGGTTGACCGTATCCCGCCGGATATACTGGCGGAACTGAAACGTCAGCAGCGGCACACGGTAAAGGAAAGGTGATAGATATAAGCAGAAATTTTCGCCGCCTCTGTGCGGCATTGTACCTTGAAAACTGAATATGGAGGACACTGGATGGCAAAAAGTGAAAGCGATATTTTTACACCCCGAACAGGGCAGGTTATACAAGCAGAGAACGGCACGCAGTATTTTGTATGTGGGAACAACCGTATAAAAATCTCCGAACACTTCGCCGCAGGCGGGAAGCCCCTCGGTGATCTGATTGTAGATGTGGTGCGGCATACCGCAGAAAAAGCCGCTTCAACCTGATAGCCCATCATTGATAACACGCCCACGCTTATGATATAATTGCCATAGAGCAAAAGTATTGTAAGCGTGGGTTGTTTCTTTAGAAGGAGGATTTTTACGGTGAAACAACCTTACAATACTACGATTTACAACACGGCGCTTTATATGAGATTGAGCCGGGACGATGAACTGCAAGGAGAAAGCGGGAGTATTCAGACACAACGCATGATGCTCCGGCAATATGCCGCCGAGCATGGCCTGAATGTCATAGATGAATATATCGACGATGGATGGTCTGGAACGAACTTTGACAGGCCGGATTTTCAGAGAATGATTGATGACATTGAGGACGGGAAAATCAACTGCGTTGTTACGAAGGATTTATCCCGCTTAGGCAGAAACTACATTCTGACCGGCCAGTACACGGAAATCTACTTTCCCAGCAAAGGCGTCCGCTATATCGCTGTCAATGACAATGTGGACACCATCAACGGAGAGAATGAGCTTGCCCCATTCCTCAACATTCTGAATGAAATGCACGCCCGCCAGACCAGCAAAAAGGTAAAGGCGGCCATGCGGACACGGTTCGCAAATGGCGCACACTATGGAGCCTATGCTCCGCTTGGCTATGTCAAAGACCCAGATAAGAAAGGCCATCTTCTGATTGACCCGGAAACAAGGTGGATTATCGAAAAGATTTTTGACCTTGCCGTTCATGGCCGGGGAGCCGCCAGCATTACACGGATTTTGGTCGAAGAAAAAGTACCTACTCCCGGCTGGCTGAATTTCCAGAGATACGGCACTTTCGCAAATATCTATGCCGGAGCGCCGGAGGAAAAAGCCTATGCGTGGACGATAGCGCAGGTGAAAAGTATTCTGAAAGAGGAAACCTATATCGGACACAGCGTCCACAATAAGCAGACCAACATTTCATTCAAAAACAAGAAGAAAGTACGCAAGCCAAAAGAGGAATGGTATCGTGTGGAGAACACCCACGAAGCGATTATTTCCGAAGATGTGTTCCGTCAAGTACAGGAGCAGATTTGCAACAGGCGCAGACGGCAGAAGAACGGCACAACACAGATATTTTCCGGGCTGGTAAAATGTGCGGACTGCGGCTGGTCGCTGGCCTATGGTATGAACAGCCAGAACAAAAATCCCTATGCCCACTACCATTGTAGCAAGTACGGGCAAGGATTGCACCAGTGTTCCATGCACTATATCCGCTATGATGTGCTTTACGCCTATGTCCTTTCCCGTCTGCAATACTGGTCTGTGCTGGCACAGCAGGATGGGGACAAACTTCTGAAACGGCTACTTAACGCCAGCGACAAGGAACGCAATACTGCAAGGAAGCGGCAGACAGCCGAACTGAAAAAGGCGGAAAAGCGCAAAGCAGAAGTAGACACCCTGTTTGCAAAAATGTATGAGGACTGGTCTGCCGGACGCATTACAGAATACAATTTCAATATGCTGTCCGAAAAGTATCAGGGCGAACAGCGAGAATTGGACGTAAAAATTGAACGGCTTCACGAAGCGATGGAGACCGCCGCCCAGACAGCGGTTGACGCTGAAAAGTGGATAGGTCTGATGAAACAGTATGTCAATCCCACAGAATTGACGGCTGAACTTCTGAATACGCTGATTGAAAAAATCCTTGTCCATGAAGCGGTCAAAAGTGAGGACGGAAGCCGGGAACAGGAAGTGGAAATCTTCTACCGCTTTATCGGCAAAATCGAATGACACATCTTGAGATACCCAACAATATCTTTAACTAAGGGAAACGGGGATATGTCTGCCGGATGTTTCGGTGTATATAGAACTATGTGATATTCTCGGAATTTCATTAAATGAGTTCATTGCAGGGGAAGATCTGACGCAGGAAAATGTGATAAGGCAGTCGGAAGAAAACCTGATCCAGATCAGTGCAGATGGAAACGTCAGGAGAAAAAAGCTACAGAGGGTTATTGTGATACTCCTCTGTGTCGTCGTATTTGGAAGTGGTGCATTGTTTTGCGTTTCATATATGAATGGATACTTTAGAAACAATTATATTGCTCCGATAGCGAAAGACAGCACGGAGATGAAAACAGCAGAAGTACTGTCCGGAGTAGATGGTGCATATATGTATCGTTATACGACGGATGGGTCTTACAAGAGTATGACAATGTCCCTTTGTGTGTACGAGAACGGAAGGATTGTCAGTAAGGAAGAAATCCTTAGCACTTCTATAGAAAGCGAAGCACAGCAGGAGGGAATGATAGCGATTGTTCCTGAATTTGATCAGTTTAAAGTAAAGGTAGTTGTTGCAGACGGAGAAGCAAAATATGCTACAAAATTCCGGATATTGGAAGGTGTAAATGAAAGAGAATATTATGGAAGATCTGCTTCAGAGATAGAAAGAAATATTAATATTTCTAAAAACACGAATCAAGGACTTGTTGTGCTGATTTATGATAATGATGAATTACATGTAACTCCTGTTGAGGACATTGAGAATGAGATGGCAGGTACGGAAAATGACTATATGTACTACCTGTCTGTCACATTTAATAGCGACAAAATGTAAACTTCAAAAAGTGAGAGGTTGACAATAGAACAAAGGCATGTTAAATTATTGTCGTGCTAAAATTATTACATAATCAGGAGGAGTAATTATGAGTTCTGTTGAAGCAACCAGAAATAAAACTTACGACATGGTATATATTGCAATCTTTGCGGTGCTTATGGCGATATGTTCATGGATATCCATTCCGATGGCGGTACCATTTACCTTGCAGACATTTGGCGTGTTTATGGCTGTTGGTATACTGGGTGGAAAAAGAGGAACATTTGCGGTATTGATCTATATTATTCTCGGAGCAATCGGAGTGCCTGTTTTCGCCGGATTCAGTGGTGGAATCGGAGTTCTGTTAAGTTCAACCGGAGGATATATCATAGGATTTCTGTTTTCTGCACTGGTTATGTGGGGAATGGAAACATTATGGGGCAAAAAACCGGTAGTTCAGATTCTTTCTATGATTGTCGGGCTGATCGTGTGTTATGCACTGGGAACCATATGGTTCATGATCATATATGCCAGAGATACAGGTGCAGTGGGACTTGGAACCGTTCTTGGATGGTGTGTGATTCCGTTTATCATCCCGGATCTGGTAAAGATTGCACTGGCATATGTTCTTTCCCGGAGGCTTCGGAACTATGTGCCTTTCCAATAATAGTGGAAATAATAATAGAAACAATGATGTGTCGGAAGTCCCGATTCGTCCACATCATGGAATGTGCCTTGCATATTTCATAGGGAAAGGATACAGTGAAGGATTCTCAGCACATATGGAGCATATGCTGCATGTGTTCCAGAACAATATTCCGGTAAGGCTTGTAATACATACGGATGAAATCTGTTCCGCCTGTCCGAATAATGACAACAATCTTTGCAGTTCATCAGATAAGGTTTCTTTATATGATAAGGAAGTGCTGGAACAATGTGGTCTCTCCGAGGGAATGAAAATGGATTTCCTTGAATTTGCAGGAATTATTCAGAAGAAAATCATAGATTCCGGAATGCGGGAACAGATCTGTGGCGACTGTCAATGGAATAAAATATGCAGTGAACATCAAAGTCGCTGGGAAGCATTAGAAATACGATAACGAGTCAAGAGTGAATGCGCGCTCTCTTACCAGACCGGTAGGAGGGCGCATTTTGTATCAGCGACGAGCCAAAGTCCAAGCTTGCTTGAGACCTTGGCGACCGCTTACAATCTCAGAACGTGCCCTTGGGCACTTCTGATGATTTCGAAAGTCAGAGAAAAGTTGCTGCAAAAGATGCTACAATTATGAAATAAGCGTTGGAAAAAGAGAGAACAAGTGGCATACTATATGCATAGAATATCTGATATGAGAAGAGAGAAGAGTATGAAACCAAAATCAAAGAAAAGTCTTGAATTATATGATATTATGGTTCGGCGTGGATATCCGGAGGAATTCTGTGATCTGATCACTCGGAATCTGAATACGGATTTTACCGCGAATCGCATGATCGGTTACCTGTCACATTATAAAAAGCTTCCTATGGAAGAGATTGTGGATGAAATGCTTGCGATATTGAGCGACAGAAATATGATCATGCAGAAAAAAGAAATGGAAAGTACGAACCAGGCATGGAATGAGTTCCTGATGCATGGATTTGAGGAAGAATAAAGAAGATGAAGATCTATGTAGATGCCGATGCGTGCCCGGTGGTACGTATCGTAGAGAGAATGGCGAAAAAATATGATATTCCATGTGTACTTCTGTGCGACACAAACCATATCATGGCCTCTGATTACAGCGAGGTGATCACGGTTGGTGCCGGGGCAGATGCAGTTGACTTTCGGCTGATCGCGCTCCTTGCCGGAGGAGATATCTGTGTGACGCAGGATTATGGGGTGGCGGCGATGGCACTGGGCAATGGATCTGCCTCTGTAATGTAGTAACTGAATTCTATTTACAGTATAAGTAGCGGCAGATTCTGCGTTCCGCGCCCTGGTACAGTCCCATGCCTTCGTATTGCTTCTGAAATCCACAACGTTCCAGTACTTTCATGGAAGCAAAGTTATCTGCAAGACAGATGCCTTTGATTTCAGTGATGTTAAGCTGCTTCATAATGACAGGAAGGAAGGCAGTCACAGCTTCGGTAGCATAGCCCTGCCTGGTATAAGCCGCACCAATGTGGTAGCCGATCTCCCAGGAATCGTCATCAGTCGGCACAGCCTGGATATATCCGATGTTGGTAGCGTCCTGTAGAAGAATTGGGTAGACAAGAGGTCCTTCTCCGGAAGTGTAGCAGCTTATCAGGAAAGCAATGGTCTGAGCTGCCTCTTCAACGGTTTCAAATACTTCATCCGGGACGAAGCGTCGGTTGTCTTCATCGAGAGAATTCAGATGTACACTTCTGGCCATATCCGGATGAAATTCTGTGATAAGCAATCTTTTTGTTTCTATATTCATTTTTTTCGTTCTCCTTTTCTGTTTGGGATAATATTTCACAAATGCAAATAAGAATACGGGTTTTCTGTGATATGATAATAGTATCATATATGTATCAATGATGTTAATAGAAAGAAGAGAAACAAACAACATATGAAGAATTATATAGAGAAAGATATAGAGAAAGATATAGAATATACAATGATTCGTTCTGACAGAAAGACGATTGGACTAGAGGTAAAACCGGACGGGCAGGTGATTGTCCGGGCTCCGAGGAGGCTTTCAGAATCAGAGATCAGAGGATTTGTGCAGAAACACAGAGCATGGATACTAAAACATCAGAAGATGGTGAATGAGAGAGTAGAAAAACGGCGCGAGATCAGAAAGTTGACCAAACAGGAGATTCAGAAGCTGGCAGATCAGGCGGTGGAAGTAATTCCGAAAAGAGTTGCTTATTATGCGCCGAAGGTTGGTGTTACATACGGAAGGATCACAATCCGAAACCAGAAGACCAGATGGGGAAGCTGCAGCAGCAAGGGGAATCTGAATTTTAACTGTCTGCTGATGCTGACGCCTCCGGAAGTGTTAGACAGTGTGGTGGTGCATGAACTGTGCCACAGGAAAGAGATGAATCATTCGAAACAATTTTACGAAGAAGTGCTGCGCGTATATCCGGATTACTGGAAATGGAACCGATGGCTTAAGGAGAACGGAAGTTTCCTGCTTGCTCATTTGTAGGAGTAAGACAGATATTTTCCCGAAAAAGAAGTGTTCAAAGAGAGGAAATGCACACATGAATGAAGAAAAATGGGACAGGCTTTTACAGATAAAGACGATGGGAAGAGATGATTCACATGCGGACCAGTACCGATATCCATATGAACCGACGCCTTATCCGGTCTTGGAACGTCTGGCAAATACCGGATATATCCGAAAAGGAGATACGCTTCTGGATTATGGCTGCGGAAAAGGGCGCGTAGATCTTTTCCTGGCTTATCAGACCAGATGCAGCTCCATTGGAATTGAATATGATGAACGAATCTGGGAAAAAGCAGTTGCTAATCAACGATCCGGAGTATCGGGGAGAAGAGTTGCGTTTGAGCTCGCAAATGCAGAGAACTATGCGGTTCCGGAAACTGTGAATCGAATCTACTTTTTCAATCCATTTTCCCCGGAGATACTGCAGAAGGTAATTCGGCGGATCCTGGAATCGTATTACACAGCACCAAGGGAGATTCAGCTGTTTTTTTATTATCCGTCGGAGGAGTATATTTCCTGTCTTATGACGGTGGATGAATTCCTGTTTTCAGATGAGATTGACTGCAGGGATCTGTTTCCGGGAAATGAGGACAGGGAACGGATTCTGATATTTGAATTGCAGGGAGAAGAGTAAAGGAGCAGTTGGTCAGAGTAAGCAGAGGTTAAATTAGAGCAAGCGGGGTTTTGATCAGAGCAAGTGAAGCTTTGATTAGAGTAAGAAAAGCTTTGATTATCGTAAATTACCATCGAAAATTTCCAAAGGGAATTTATACATGCAAATAATTGAGGTAAAATCCATCATAAAACAAGATATCAAGTTTTTGATTGCAAATTTCAGCGCGATTTACCATCAGAAAATAAAATATCGAATTTGTGATTGAAAATATTTTTTAAAAATACCATCAGAAAATTACATATTGAGTTTATGTAGGAAAATCCAGAGAAAATATACCATCAAGAAGAATATAATCGAGTTTATGCAGGAAAAGCCAGAGAAAATATACCATCAAGAAATAAAAGAACACTTGCACGATGGACAGAAGAATTGCTGAAAGTGGAAAAGAGAAGGACTGAACTGGAAAAAAGATATATGAGGTGATATCACATGAAAATATTCTATGAAAAAGAAGCAGGAACGGCACTGTATCAGTGGAAATATCAGACCCCGGAGCACATGGATGACATGATCATGTGCAGCGACGGGGAGTATCTGACTGGGTTGTGGTTTGAAAGGTCAGAGGATGTTGACACATATGTGATAAACTGCGAGGAAAAGGAACTTCCGGTATTCCTGGAGACAGAGCAATGGCTGGATCAGTATTTTTCCGGCAAGGATCCGGAGAATGTTCCGCCGATCCGGATCCATAATATCACACCATTCCGGCAGGAGGTCATAGAGATCATGAACACTATTCCGTATGGGCAGACCATGACCTATGGGGACATCTCCAGAATAATTGCAAAACACAGAGGATTAAAACGAATGTCCGCACAGGCCGTTGGTGGTGCCGTGGGCTGGAATCCCATCTGCATCATCATTCCCTGCCACCGTGTGATCGGCACCGATGGAAGCCTGACCGGTTACGGTGGAGGGATTCAGAATAAGATTGCGCTTCTGGCCCATGAGGGGAGCTATGTACAGAGAACAATTCAATAACAGCGATGCCATTTTGAATTGACACAGACTATGCTCGCAGATATAATAAAAAAAGATTGTATAAGCCTGTAATCTGGTCAGGCGTTTCTACCAACTACCTTGAATAGTTGTCTATGATCTTGGGATTATCGCAACTGTCCGGGGTATTTTTTTGTTCTGAGGGTAGTTGTTTCCCGGTTTGCAGCATATTTTCTGCAAAGATATACATGATAGAAAGTGAAAGGAAAGGGTGTCAGTATGAAGAAATATGATGTCATAATTGTCGGAGCCGGTCCGGGAGGAATATTCGCAGCTTATGAGCTGATGCAAAAAAAACAGGAGCTTTCAGTCGCTGTGTTTGAGGCGGGACATGGTCTGTCCGGAAGAAAATGTCCCATTGACGGAGAGAAGGTGAAAAGCTGTATTCACTGTAAAACCTGCTCTATTATGAGCGGATTCGGGGGTGCGGGAGCATTTTCTGATGGAAAATATAATATTACCAATGATTTTGGCGGAACCCTGTACAGACATATCGGTAAGAAAAACGCGATTGAACTGATGGAGTATGTGGATAAGATCAATCTGCAGTACGGAGGAGAAGGAACGAAGCTGTATTCGACCGCCGGCTCCGGATTCAAGAAGATCTGCATGCAGAATGGGCTGCACCTTCTGGAGGCCTCTGTGCGCCATCTGGGAACCGATATCAATTATGTGGTACTGGAGAATCTCTACGCAGCTCTGGAAAAACAGGTTGATTTTTACTTTGATACACCGGTGCAGACGTTGGAGAGTCTGGAAGACGGGCGATTTCGGATCTGTACGGAACAGGAGCAGTATGAAGGAGATTACTGCATTGTGTCGGCAGGAAGAAGCGGAAGCAAATGGATGGAGTCCGTGTGCCGGAGTCTGGAGATTCCAACACTGTCGAATCGGGTGGATATCGGAGTCCGTGTGGAGCTTCCGGCAGTGATTTTCTCCGATCTGACGGATGAACTCTATGAAAGTAAGATCGTCTATCGGACCAGACAGTTCGAGGACAATGTACGAACATTCTGTATGAATCCGAGAGGAGTCGTGGTAAATGAAAATACCAACGGTATCGTGACGGTGAACGGACACAGCTATGAAGGAGAAGATAAGAAGACGGACAATACGAACTTTGCACTGCTGGTTGCAAAGCATTTCTCCGAACCGTTTAAAGACAGCAACGGATACGGAGAAAGTATTGCGCGACTGTCCAATATGCTGGGAGGAGGCATCATCGTACAGCGGTTCGGAGATCTGGTACGAGGCAGAAGAAGTACGACATCCAGAATCGAGGAAGGACTGGTAACGCCGACACTGGATGCGACTCCGGGAGACTTGAGCCTGGTTCTTCCGAAACGGATCCTGGACGGTATTATAGAGATGATCTATGCGCTGGATAAGATCGCGCCCGGAACAGCCAATGATGATACGCTCCTGTATGGCGTAGAAGTGAAGTTCTACAACATGGAAGTATCGGTAGATGAGAACCTGGAAAGCAGGTATCCGGGACTTTATTTTATCGGCGACGGAAGTGGTGTGACACATTCCCTCTCTCATGCATCAGCCAGTGGTGTATATGTTGCAAGACATATTGCATGCAAAGAAGACGGAAGTCTGGTATAATGACATCATCTATACAACGATGCAGAAAGAGGGAAAATAAGATGGTACTATACGAAGGCCGTCCGGAGTCATCGGAAGGGCGTCAGGAGAAGGAAATGAAGGTATATGATCTTCTTGATTCGCTGGGAATTGCTTATCAGCGGACGGATCACAGAGCCGTAGCAACGATAGAGGATTGTCTGGAGGTTGACAGGATACTGGGAGTACGTATCTGTAAAAATCTGTTTTTGTGTAATCGACAGAGAACTGCATATTACCTTTTGCTGATTCCCGGAGATAAGATACTGAAGACAAAGGAATTGTCAAAACAGATTCCCACTTCCCGTTTATCGTTTGCTTCGGGAGAAGATATGGAACGCTGTCTGAATGTGTCACCGGGCTCGGCTACCGTTATGGGGCTTTTGTTTGATCCGGAACATAAGGTACAGCTCCTGATCGACGAAGAAGTATTGCAGGAAGAGTACTTTGGCTGTCATCCCTGCGTGAATACTTCCAGCATCCGGTTCCGGACGGAAGATATGCTTCAGAAAGTTCTGAAAGCATTGGATCATGACTATATCACCGTGACACTCAGTGACGGCAGGGAGGAAGGATAATGTTTGAAGGAAAGATTGTTGTTGTGACGGGTGGTGCCCGGGGAATCGGAAAGGCAATCGCAGAGGAATTCCGAAAAAGTGGTGCAGTTGTCTGTATCATAGATAAAGAAGAAAATGATTACTTTACCGGAGACATTGCTTCGAAGGAAATATTGGAAGCATTTGCAGAGAAGGTAATCCATGATTACGGACATGTGGATTATCTGATTCATAATGCACTTCCGATTATGCGGGGGATCGATACCTGTACTTATGAGGAGTTTGAATATGCCCTGCAGGTGGGTGTCACCGCGCCATTTTATCTGACGAAGCTGTTTGTGCCATATTTTGCAAAAGGAGCAGCGATCGTCAATATTTCCTCTTCGAGAGACCGGATGAGTCAGCCACAGACCGAGAGCTATACCGCGGCAAAAGGCGGGATTGCGGCGCTTACGCATGCACTTGCGGTAAGTCTGGCGGGCAGAGTGCGGGTGAATTCGATCTCACCGGGATGGATTGACACAGCCTATACAGAATATACAGGACCGGATGCCGTACAGCAGCCGGTGCACAGAGTCGGCAATCCAATGGATATTGCTAATATGGCGCTGTATTTGTGTTCCGAAAAGGCCGGATTTATCACCGGAGAAAATGTGTGTATAGACGGAGGCATGACGAGACAGATGATTTATCACGATGATCATGGATGGAGCCTGTCGGAATAGAATCACAAGAGGGATTAGAAAGGAGAGCACAAACATGAAACTGATTGTATATGGAACCAATGCCTGTCCGGATTGTGTGGAGGCGATTCAGAAACTGGATGAGAAAAAGGCAGACTATGTTTATCTGGAGTTTTCCAATAACATGCCGAATCTGAAGCGATTTCTCAAACTGCGGGATACGGAAGTAATCTTTGATGCGGTGAAAGAACAGGGGAAGGTTGGAGTTCCGTGCTTTAAGCTGGAGGATGGGACACTGACGCTGAATCTGGAAGAGGTTCTGGACAAGATCGGGTAGACCGGCAGAACAGGAGGCACATATGACTGCAGTATTTTTGACCAGCAGTCCGACGGGACCGCTGGATGGCAGCAGGCCGGTGGAAGGTCTGGATGAAATGAACGGGTTTGTAGTGAACCTGAAGAAGTATTGGAAAGAAAAGTCCAGATGTCTGATGATCACAGCTTCTCCGGAGTGTTATCCGGAGAATGATGAGATGACGTCATTCTTTGCCGGAGCAGTAGAAAGATCAGGACTTACGATCAGTTGTTTTGATCTGTGGGATGAAAGAACGACAGATTTTTCAGAGGCAGTACTTCATTCTTATGATGTGATTTTCCTTGGTGGAGGCCATGTGCCGACGCAGAATGCATTCTTCTGCCGGATCGGTCTGCGGGAAAAGATACAGAATTTTGATGGGATTATTATCGGAATCAGCGCGGGCACGATGAATAGTGCGGACGTTGTGTATGCGCAGCCCGAACTTCCCGGGGAATCGGAAGATCCGGAGTATCAGCGCTGCCTGCGGGGACTTGATCTTACGAAAACCATGATCCTGCCACATTATCAGATGGTAAAGGACAGTATGCTGGATGGTAAAAGACTGTATGAAGATATTACATATCCGGACAGCATGGGCAGAGAGTTTCTGATCCTTCCGGATGGAAGCTATCTGATGTGCATTGATGGAAAGGAAACTGTCTGTGGAGAAGCATGGCTGCTGAAAGATGGAATGCTCAGTTTGTATAAGCAGGAAAGACAGAAGATGTTATAGAAAAAATTTTAAAGAGGTGTAAAGTTCTTAATCATTTAATAAGGCTTTACACCTCCGGTTATATCAAAGTATGAAGTACATCCTGTCAGTGGCAGGGGATACTTCCTATTCTTCTAAAGCTTTTTCGATGCGTTCATTATCCTTTTCAAGATATTCGATTGCTTTTTCGATATCACCACGTCTCAGCGATTCGATAATCAGATCGTTTAAAAACTTATCTTTTCGTAACCCATCTTTATATTGCATATCTGTTGGCATATATTCCATCATCCTTTCGTCCTCCCTTTGCATAGATTACTATCTATTATTATAGGAGGAATTTATTAAGGTGTAAAGTCTTATTAAATAATCAAGGAACAAGAAAAAGGAATCGGATATTAATATGTACAAAAAACGGTAACGAAATAAAGGGTGCTTTTTCGGGATAAAGGAGTATAATAAAGACAACTAATAAGACGAAAAGGTTTCTTCGGAGGTAAAAAAATGAATCTGATATTCGATGTGGATGATACGATGTATGACTTGATGTGGCCGTTTCAGAAAGCTTTTGAGAAGGTTCTGGCAGATAAAACGGATGTGAGCTGTGAAGTTCTTTTTTGCAGGTCAAGAGTGTTTTCGGACATTGTGCTGGAAAAGGAAAAGGAAGGAGAGATTCGTTCGGAGGATGCTTTTTATCAGAGAATGAAGATGACCTGCGAGGATGTGGGATGTGCGATTACCAGGGAAGAAAGTGCGGAGTTTGAGCGGGAATACCGATATTATCAGACCAGGATCGAGCTGTTTGACTTTATGAAGGAGATTCTGGAGGTCTGCAGGGAAAAGAAGATTCCAATTGCACTTCTGACAAATGGGAACCGGAAAAATCAGGGAAGAAAATTGAAGGTTCTTCATCTGGAACAGTGGTTTGAAGAAGACAGAATGTTTATATCCGGAGAGATCGGGCACCATAAGCCGGATGTCCGTGCATTTCTGAAGATTCAGGAACAGCTGGAACTTCAGGCCGAGGAGACATGGTATATCGGGGATTCCTATGAGAATGATGTGGTAGGAGCATATAAAGCCGGATGGCATACGATCTGGCTCAATCACAGGAATCGAGAATGTCCGGATATGAGCAGCCTGGCAGATATAGAATTAAAAAGTGGTTCAGAATTGTTAAAACTGATTCAAAGCTGGACTTCGGAACAGGAAATCTAACGGAGACAGTTATCAGATCAATGAATCATAAAAGGAGCTAAAAGAGTATGAAAAGAAAGAAGATCGAATTGTGGAAAAAAGGAGAATACAGGTATCCTTTTGCGGGTGATTTTCTTCCGAATATGGAGGCGTATCTGCATGAAGATGAAGAGATTCGACCGGCGATGATTGTAGTTCCTGGTGGCGGATATTCGATTGTAAGCCCGACAGAAGGAGAAATTGTAGCAAAAAGGTTTTACGAAGCAGGGTATCAGGCGTTTGTATTGACTTATTCGACGAACACATTTCAGCTTGAGCCGCTTAGGACACTGCCGCTTCGTGATATCTCCAGAGCGGTTCGTCATGTCCGTAAATATGCAGCGGAAATGAATCTGCAAAAAGATCAGATCGTTTGTTGTGGATTCTCGGCAGGGGCACATCTGGTGGGAAGCCTTGCGGTTCATTATGAGGACATGTTGTTAGAAGGAGAACCGGATTCGGATGTTTCCAATCGCCCGGATGCAACACTTCTGTGCTATCCGGTGATTACCAGTGGAAGTAAAGCCCATCTTGGCAGTTTTGACCGCCTGTTCGGAACGGATGCTTCTGAAGAGGAATTGATCTGGGCGAGTCTGGAGAAGCAGGTGAAGCCAGATACACCACCAGCATTTCTGTGGCAGACCATGACGGACGAGACAGTTCCTGTGGAAAACAGTATTTTGTATGCAAAAGCTTGCAGTGATGCGGGAATTCCATGTGAATTACATCTTTTTATGGAAGGAAGACATGGGATGAGCCTTGCAGATGAAGACTGGGCAGCCATTCGTCTTGGAAAAGACAGCATTTATACCATGATGCAGCAGTGGCAGACGTTGAAGACGCTCAATACGCAGGCTCCGGACCGTGTTCCGGAGATGTATCATAGCGCAGCGAAAGCTGAGACGCTCAGAGAGTTTTCATCAGAGTGGACTAAGGCATCCAAGGATGGCTGGACGCAGGAAAAACAGCATGCAGACGCGTCTGCCATGCAGTGGCCGGATCTTGCGCTTGCATGGCTGGATAAGATCCTGGCATAGCTAAGACCGGTACTTATGAATTACTTGTGACTTTTTAGTTCGCCAAGCTCCTTCTTCAAAGCAAGAAGGAGCTTCCTTTGTTCTTCCAGAGTGTTTTGCAGTTTGAGGATCGTTTGGTTTTGAGAGTCAATGGTTTGGCTTTGCGTATCGATGGTGTCCGGTTCATCAATACACAGAAAAGTAAGCCATGATTCAAGTTAGAAGCATGTGTATTTATAAATATAGTATAGTATAATAAATAAAAAGATGTATGTCAATTGTAAAGTGATACAAAATTTTGAATGTATAGACGTCTGCGGTTGTCCGCATCTGAAAGAATATGATAATATGATGCCAGAGTAAATGTTCAGAAGGATCGGAGAGGTACAGTATGTATCATCAGGAATTATACAGGTGTTTTTTGTTTCGTGAGATGAGTCGGGAAAAGATAGATTCGATTCTCGGGCTGTTAAAGGGCCGGATAAAAAGCTACCAGAAAAATGAAATCGTGATATCGGAGGAAAGTGAAGTACGGGATGTAGGGGTCCTGTTATCCGGAGAAATGTGTAAAGTGCGGTATTTTTCGGATGGAACGGAGCAGATGGTTCAGAAGCTTCAGAAGTCCTATATGGTGGGGCTTGAGATTGCCGTGAGTATGAAGAAGACGAGCCCATACAGTATGTACGCATCGCAGCCTTCGGAAGTATTCTGGTTTCCGGTCAGGTGTCTGGAAGAACCGGGAATTCTCGAAGAGACAGACAGGATTCATCTGTACCGGAGAATTGTGTATTTTCTGGCCAATGAGGATATCCGGAAATATCGTAAGATTGAAATCCTCTCTTCCGGAAGTGTTCGGGAGAAGATTGAAAAATATCTGCGTATCCAGAAAATTCGATATCAGAGCAATGAGTTTGATATTGATTTTAACAGAGAGGAGCTTGCAAATTATCTGGGATTGAATCGTAGCGTGTTGTCTCATGAATTGAAGAATATGGAAAAGGACGGTCTTCTGACCGTCCGGAAAAATCACTTTATCTTACATCATATGTAAGACGTAAACAGTAAATTGAAATGACTAATTTTCCAAAACAAACTTTAAATTAATGAATGGAACAGAATAAAGGAATGTTTTCAAAAAGTATGCATGTCGTAGTTCGTGATGGATATATGAAACCTGGTGGTTTTCAGGGGTAACCTGTACCCGTGGTTTGTACTTCAACGGCAGAGATATTGCCGTCGCAGAGTCCTGTAGCAATGATTCCATCACAGTTTTTGCGATTTGGCATCCTGATGGTATATTTTTGATAGCTTTTCATGTATATACTTGATTTTGTTTTTTCTGATGGTAAATATTATTAAGCTTATCCATCACAAATTTCACATTTGTGATCTTGATGGAAAATGACTTTGAAATTTACCATCACAGATTTGCTGTTTGATATCTTGATGGATTTCCGTTCAATTTTTTGCATGTAAAAATTGCTTTTGATGATATTGGATGGTAACCGGCGATGATCGGCTGTAAATTGATGCCTTCATAACAATTCTTCCTCGCAATTCTTTATCACAATTCTTCATAACAACTCTTCCTCACAATTCGCCCTGTTCTAACAAGATGAAAGCACTCCTGTAACAATGATTCCATCACAGCTTTGCGATTTGATATCCTGATGGTATATTTTCGATAGCTATTCATGTATATACTTGATTTTGTTTTTTCTGATGGTAAATTTTATTAAGCTTATCCATCACAAATTTAATATTTGATATCCTGATGGTAAATATTATTAAGCTTATCCATCACAAATTTAACATTTGCGATCTTGATGGAAAAGGACCTTGAAATTTACCATCACAGCTTTGCTGTTTGATATCTTGATGGATTTCCGTTCATTTTTTTGCATGTATAAATTGCTTTTGATGATATTAGATGGTAACCGGCGATGAACGGCTGTAAATTAGATGCCTTTATCACGATTCGCCCCTGCTTTTTATATGATTAAAGCACTCTTCCGCGATATCCAACCTTATGAAAAGTCGGTATAGCTGTCTGATCAGTTGCTCCATGACATGTTTCTATATGAAAAGGCGATTTATAGATATTAGTCATAACCCGGAAGATGTTCTTGTAAAACAGTTCTGGTTCTTCTAAAATAGACAGTATGAAAAGATGAAAATATAGTACAGGGGGAATGTAAAGATGAATCTTTTTTCACCAGCTGAAATAGCCAGAAATTATATCAATGTCGGAAAGGGCAAGGTAAATACGCCGATTCCAAAGATGCTGCTTCTGGCAGTCATGGCAGGTGCATTTATCGCGCTTGGGGGCGTAGGTGCAACGACGGCGGCCGTCGGGGTGCAGCCTGCATCTGTCGGAAAACTGATGGGGGCATGTATCTTTCCGGGAGGTCTTACCATGGTGCTTCTGGCAGGAAGTGAGCTTTTTACCGGCAACTGTCTGCTTACGGTCCCGCTTCTGGAAAAGGAGATTAAGCTGTCTGGAATGCTGAAAAACTGGGTCGTTGTATATGTCGGTAATTTTATCGGGGGAATTCTGGTGGCAGCAGGAGTTGTATATTCGCATCAGATCAGTCTTTTTGACAACGGAATGGCAGTATCTGTGATCTCCGCGGCAGCAGGGAAATGCGCTCTGAGCTTTACGGATGCGCTGATCCGGGGAATCTTCTGCAACTTCCTGGTATGTATCGCGGTCTGGGTGTCCTTTGCGGCAAAAGACGTGGCAGGAAAGATCATAGGTCTGTTCTTTCCGATCATGATATTCGTTGTCTGCGGATTTGAGCACAGCGTAGCCAATATGTATTACATAGGTGCAGGCCTGTTTGCTAAGGGAATTCCGGAATATGCACAGGCGGCCGCAGATGCCGGTGTGAATCTGGATGTACTTACATGGGGAAATTTTCTGGGAACGAATCTGATTCCGGTTACCATCGGGAATATCATTGGAGGCGGTATCTGTGTGGGGTGTGTATACTGGTTCCTTTATCTGAGAAAAAAGGATGAAAAATAAGGGATAGAAAAAGTAAAAAGTTGTCTGGACAACATAAAATGAAGAGCATTTTTGCTATACTGATGTTGGCCGGAAAAGAGATTCAAAAGGGATTGTTATAAATTATGGTATCGTTCTGGATGGCCAATGATGTTATAACAGTTCCTTTTTATATTATTGTTATCAAATGTGATTGTGATAAAAAGCAGAGATCGTTGAAAAGGGAACAAAAAAGGAGAGGAAAGAAAGATGAAGCTGGTAAAAACAGAGGATGCCGTCGGACATGTATTGTGTCACGATATTACACAGATCATAAAAGGAGTGACAAAGGATGCGGTCTTCCGAAAGGGACATGTGGTGACCGAGGAGGACATCCCGGTTCTTCTGTCTGTGGGAAAAGAAAATCTGTATATCTGGGAAAAAGAAGAAGGAATGCTGCATGAAGATGAAGCCGCCGAGATTCTGCGCAGGATCTGTCAGGGCAACGGCATGCATCCGTCAGGGGTCAAGGAAGGAAAGGTTGAACTGATTGCCGATATCGATGGCGTGCTGAAGATCGATGTTGAAAAGCTGAATCGCATCAATTCACTGGGAGAGATGATGATTGCCAGTCGCCATGGCAATTTCCCGGTCAGAAAAGGAGATAAGATTGCAGGTACCAGAGTGATTCCTCTGGTCATTCACGAGGACAAGATGAAGAAGGCAGAAGAGGTTGCAGGAGAGGAGCCGATCTTTCAGATTCTGCCTTACGGGAAGAAAAAAGTCGGGATCGTTACAACAGGAAGCGAAGTATACAAGGGACGGATTCAGGATACATTTACCCCGGTGATTCGGGAGAAGCTTGCAGAGTATGGAATTACAGAGGCCGAGCAGGTGATCTGTGATGATGATCACAGAATGATTACCGGAGCGATTGAAGAGATGCTTGCCAAAGGCTGTGACATGGTCATCTGTACGGGCGGCATGAGTGTGGATCCGGATGACCGCACTCCGCTTGCCATCCGGAACACAGGCGCCGATATCGTGACGTATGGGGCACCGGTGCTTCCGGGAGCGATGTTCTTACTGGCGTATTACCAGGGGGATATTCCTGTCATGGGACTTCCGGGCTGTGTCATGTATGCGAAGAGAACGGTCTTCGATCTGGTCCTTCCGAGAATCCT
This sequence comes from Dorea sp. YH-dor226, assembly GCF_039832105.1. Taxonomy (NCBI): domain Bacteria; kingdom Bacillati; phylum Bacillota; class Clostridia; order Lachnospirales; family Lachnospiraceae; genus Dorea; species Dorea sp. YH-dor226. Next base: position 55,435 of record NZ_JBDOHS010000016.1, read on the forward strand.
GAGTGGTGAAAAACTGACAGCAGAGGATCTGAACTGTCTGGGGCAGGGCGGTCTGTGCCTGTCCTGTCCGGTCTGTACATTTCCGAACTGTGGTTTTGGAAAGGGCAGATAGGTGAGTCTGTATGAGAACATTATTTGAAACGATCGAGCAGACCGCTTCGCAGACACGGAGGATGGTTCTTACGGTTCTGAATGAGGAGTTCTCGGGAGAAAAAGTATTGGCCGTAGATGGGAAAATTATCTGGGAGAGCAGGTCGAATGGGTTCTTTCGGGCATATCAGAAGGAGATTGCCGGACTTACCGAAGGGGGAACGATTGATCTTGGAGGACATCCGGTATTCTGCGACGTACTGGGCGAGGAGACGAAGATCGTCATCTGCGGCGGCGGTCATGTATCCATCCCGGTGATCACGCTGGGAGTGATGATGGGATGTGAAGTGACGGTTCTGGAAGACCGGCCGTCATATGCAGACAATGCAAGACGCGCAGGGGCAACGAGAGTCATCTGCGAGCCATTTGAAGAGGGGCTGGAAAAGGTTGCGGGTGATGCGGGTACGTATTTTGTGATCGTGACCAGGGGACATCGTTATGATCAGATCTGTCTGGAGCAGATCGCACAGAAAGAGCACGCATATATCGGAATGATCGGAAGCCGCAGAAGAACTACGATGGTAAAAGAGACACTGAAGGAAAAAGGGATCGATCCGGAGGTGCTAGATCATGTCTATACACCGATCGGGCTGGATATCAAGGCAGAGACGCCGGTGGAGATCGCAGTTTCCATCATGGCGGAGATTATAGAAGTCAAGAATCAGAAGAAACGTTCCGGCGGGTATAGCAAAGAGATCCTGAGGGCGATTCTGGAGCAGGAGAAGGACAGCGGACGAAAAGTGCTTGCGACGATCGTAGACAGAAAGGGCTCCGCACCGCGAACGGTCGGAACGAAGATGTTGATCCTGCGGGACGGCAGGTGTATCGGAACCATCGGCGGCGGCTGTATGGAAGCCAATGTGGTGCAGAAAGCACTTGCCATGGCTGCGCTGGGAGAACCGAAAGCTCGCATCTGTCAGGTAGATATGACGGGAGCGGATGCGGAAGAAGAAGGAATGGTCTGCGGCGGAGTGATCCGTGTGCTGCTGGAATTGATATAGATATTAATATATAGAGAAATATAGATACAGATAGGAAAGGAAAGCTACAGGAATGCTGGACAGGTATGGAAGAAGCATCAATTACATGAGGATCTCGATCACAGACAGATGCAATCTGCGCTGTCGCTACTGTATGCCTGATGGAATCCCCTGGGTTCCGATGGAAGAGATCCTGACTTATGAAGAACTGGAGATGCTGGCAAGAGAAGCAGCCGGGATCGGAATCCGCAGGATCAAAGTGACCGGCGGAGAACCGCTCGTCAGAAGAGGCTGTCCGTCCTTTGTGGGGATGCTGAAACGGGTTCCCGGAATTGAGCAGGTGACGCTTACGACCAATGGTGTATACCTTGCAGATTATGCCGAAGAACTGAAAGAAAACGGACTGGATGCGGTAAATGTCAGTCTGGATACATTGAATCCGCAGCGTTTCTTCGAGATTACAGGAAGAGATGCGCTGGGCCGGGTGCTGGACGGACTGGATGCGGCGCTTCAGTATCAGATTCCGCTGAAGATTAATGCGGTTCTCCAAAAAGGACGGAATGAAGAGGAATGGCCGGAGCTTGCATCCCTTGCCAGAGAGCGCAGACTGGATGTCCGCTTTATCGAGATGATGCCGATCGGACATGGCAGGAACTATGAGTCGATCGCAAATGAAGAGATTCTTCGTCAGCTGGAAATGCAGTACGGACCGCTTGCGAGGGATAACAGGGTGCATGGCAACGGACCGGCTGTTTACTATCGGGTGCCCGGATATCAGGGAAGTATCGGATTCATCAGCGCCATGCACGGGAAATTCTGCGAGTACTGCAACCGGATCCGAGTGACATCCACGGGAGATATCAAGTCCTGCCTGTGCTTTGAAGACCGGATCTCCGTAAGAGATGCGCTGAGAGCAAAGGATACACAGGAAGTAAGAAATCTTTTGGACCTGGCCATCCGGAATAAACCGGCGGCACACCGGTTTGAAGAGACAGATATGGTGACAGAGCAGCAGGAGATGTCATCGATAGGAGGATAATTGTATGGGAGAACTGAAAGCAATCTGCATCAGCGAAAAACGAGGGACGCAGAAAAAAGAGATCCCCGAAGCACAGGTCCTTGTGGACTGGGGAATTGAAGGAGACGCACACGGCGGCAAATGGCATCGTCAGATCAGCCTGCTTGCAGTCGAGAAAATAGAAGAATTTCGCAGAAAGGGAGCCGATGTGGACTTTGGCGCATTCGGAGAGAATCTGATTATAGAAGGGTTCGATCTTCGCCGGCTGGCGGTAGGAACCAGATTTCGGATCGGCGAAGTCATCCTGGAACTGACTCAGATTGGAAAGGAATGCCACAGCCACTGCGAGATCTATAAGAAAATGGGTGACTGCATCATGCCAAGAGAAGGTGTATTTACCAAAGTGCTCCACGGAGGTGTGATTCGGAAAGGTGATCCGGTGGAAATGATTCCTCCGGCCGCTGACAGACCGTATACGGCTGCTGTGATTACACTCAGTGACAAAGGCTTTGCAGGAGAGCGGGAAGATAAAAGCGGCCCACTGATCCGGGAGATGCTGCAGGATGCCGGTTATGAGATCGTAGAAACGCTTCTCCTGCCGGATGAGAGAGTACCTCTGGAACGTCAGATGATCCGTCTGGCCGATCAGAGACAGGTGAATCTGATCCTTACAACCGGAGGAACCGGATTCTCCGCGCGGGATATTACGCCGGAAGCGACGATTGCAGTGTGCGACCGAATGGCAAGAGGCATTGCAGATGCCGTTCGGAGTTATTCTATGAGCATTACTCCAAGAGCAATGTTCAGCCGGGCAGAATCAGGAATTCGAAAGAGTACATTGATTGTGAATCTGCCGGGAAGCCCCAAAGCAGTACAGGAAACTCTGGAATATCTCTTACCGGAGCTTCCACATGGACTTGGAATCTTAAGGGGCAGTGAGGGAGAATGTGCGAGAAAGTAATCACATTCAAATGTGGATCAGGAGAAAAAAGATGAAAAAGAGAACGCTTATGAAAAGACTTACGGCAGTTCTGCTTGTAGCCATAATGGCAGCAGGAATGATGGCCTGCGGATCCAAAGAGGAAGCTGAAGAAGCAGAGGAGGCAGAGATCCAGGTGTTTATTGCTGCCAGCCTGAATACGGTTATGACAGAGCTTGCAGAGATGTACAATGAAGAGCATCCGGAAGTAACGATCACTTATAATGCAGACAGCTCCGGAACATTGATGACACAGATCGAAGAAGGATATGAGTGTGACATTTTCTTCTCAGCAGCACAGAAACAGATGGATCAGCTGGAAGAAGACGGACTGGTTGTGGACGGAACCAGAGCGAATGTAGTCAACAACCAGGTTGTAGTTGTGACATTGAAGGACAGTGACACAAAGGTAACCGGACTTGAGAATATCGGGGATGCAGAAAATATTGCTCTGGCAGGCGGAAGCGTTCCGGTTGGAAAATATACCAGACAGGCACTGGTAAACCTTGGTATCCTGGAAGAGGCAGAGGATGTTGCAGCAATTACCACACAGCAGGTATCCGACGCATTTGGCGGAGTGGAGATCAGCGAACAGGATAATGTAAGTAAAGTACTTGCCGCTGTTGTAGAAGGTTCCTGTGAAGTCGGAACGACATATTATTCCGATACTTATGGATATGAGGATGACCTTACGATCCTGGAAACAGTCAGCTATGATCTGACAGGAAACGTCATCTATCCAATCGCACGGATCATCAATTCAGAAGCAGATGATGCACAGACAAAAGCTGCAGAGGACTTCCTTGCATTTATTCTGTCAGATGAAGCAAAAGCAGTATTTGATGCATATTACTTTGATACCAACGTGGAATAAATAAGACAAAACGTGAGCGGCAGCCGGAGGGAGGAGCACAATGCTGGAAATATTAAAGAATCTGGACTACAGTCCTTTGATCATCTCACTGAAGACGGGCGTGGTGGCAACCTGTATTTCCTTTTTTCTGGGGATCTTTGCGGCCAGAAGAGTGATCATGGCCCCGCCGGGGAAAAAGGCAGTCATAGATGGAATTCTGACACTCCCACTGGTACTGCCGCCAACCGTTGCAGGATTCTTCCTTCTCCTTCTGTTCAGCCGAAGGCGGCCGCTTGGAATCTTTTTATATGAAACATTTGACATTAAGGTCGTGCAGACCTGGCTTGGATGTATCATTGCAGCGACGGTCATCGCATTCCCGCTGATGTACCGTAACGCAAGGGCAGCGTTTGAGCAGATTGACGTGAATCTGATCTATGCGGGGAGGACCCTGGGGATGTCTGAGCCGGAGATCTTCTGGAAGGTGATCATCCCGACAGCGGGACCGGGTATTGCGTCCGGAACCATCCTGACCTTTGCCCGTGCAATGGGGGAATATGGAGCGACTTCCATGCTGGCGGGAAATATTCCCGGAAAGACAGGAACGATCTCTCAGAAGATCGCCATGGTCATACAGGACGGAGACTATCTGACGGCAGGAATCTGGGTGGCAATCGTGATCACAATTGCATTTGTCATTATCGTGCTTATGAATCTAATCTCATCCAGGAAGATGAAACATATCAAGAGGTGGTAACAGATGGGAGTAAAGATTGATATTCAGAAAAAAGTGGGAAGCTTCCATCTGGACATCCGGTTTCAGAGTGAGGCTTCAAGGATCGGAATCCTGGGAGCTTCCGGATGCGGAAAAAGTATGACACTGAAAAGCATTGCAGGCATCGAGCTGCCGGATCAGGGGCAGATTGAACTGGACGGGAAAGTGGTCTACAGCTCGAAGGACAGGATCCATATTCGTCCGCAGGAGCGAAGTGTCGGATATCTGTTTCAGAATTATGCGTTGTTTCCAACAATGACGGTAGAAAAAAATATCACTGCCGGAGTCAAAGGAAGCAAAAGTGAAAAAGAAGCAAGAGTGCGGGAGATGGTGCGAAGGTTTCGCTTGGAGGGCCTGGAAAAGCGGCTTCCCGGAGAGCTTTCCGGAGGACAGCAGCAGAGAGTGGCTCTCGCCAGAATCATGGCGTATGAGCCGGAGGTGATACTGCTGGACGAGCCGTTCTCGGCGCTGGATATGTTCCTGCGGGATCATCTGCAGAGGGAGCTGGAGACCATGCTTGCTGATTATCAGGGAACGGTGATACTGGTCTCCCATAACAGAGATGAGATCTATCGATTCTGCGAAGATCTTCTGATCATAGATCAGGGGAAAGCAGTGATCGCAGGACGGACGGAAGAGGTCTTCGAGGATCCGAAAAAAGTGGCAGCAGCCCGCCTGACCGGATGTAAGAATATCTCCGCAATCCGAAGGATAGATGCGCATACCATGTATGCGACTGACTGGGGTGTAGAACTGCATACCGACAGAGTGATCGATGAGGAGATCACTCACGTGGGATTTCGTGCTCATGAGTTCCTTCCGGTATGGGGAGAACGTCGTGAGAACTGCATCCGTGTGAAGATCAGCGGAAGCGCCAGTCTTCCATTTGAAATGAATTATTACCTGCAGCCGGAAAATGATACAGAATCAGCCGGAACGCCGGTCTGCTGGTTTGTACAAAAAGAACGTCAGGAGCTCATCCGGGAGAAAGGAATGCCGGATTATCTGCAGTTTCCGGAAGCGCAGCTTCTGTTGTTAAGAGCTTAGACTGATTCTGCCATGGTTCCAGATTTTCCATCTTGAAATAGGTTTACAATAAAAAGGGAAACTGATATAATTTTGTTCAAATAAAGATAAAGGGATGAACAAAGGATCATGGAACTTTTAAAAGAACGTATTCGAAAAGATGGGATTATTAAGCCGGGGAATGTTCTGAAAGTGGACAGCTTTCTGAATCATCAGATGGACATCCAGCTGTTTAACGAGATTGGGAAAGAATTTAAGCGTCGGTTTGCGGATGTGAAGGTTGACCGGATTCTGACGATTGAGGCTTCCGGCATCGGAATTGCTGCGATCGTAGCGCAGTATTTTGACTGTCCGGTCGTATTTGCGAAAAAAACGCAGTCCATTAATCTGGACGGAACAATGTTATCTACCAAGATCGAATCATTTACGCATAAGCGGACGTACGATGTGATCGTAGCAAGTCGTTTTATTCAGCCGGGAGAGAATGTTCTGGTTCTGGACGACTTTATGGCCAACGGATGTGCGGCAATGGGACTGATTGATCTGATCGAATCCGCACATGCCAATGTAGTCGGAGTTGGAATCGTGATTGAAAAAGGATTTCAGCAGGGCGGCAGGATGCTTCGCGAAAAGGGACTTCGTGTAGAGTCACTGGCAATCGTAGACGGTATGGATGCGGATACACAGAGCATCACATTCCGTGAAAATTAGATAAGATCAGAGCTATCGCAGGTGGGTTTCAATATGCCCACCTGTATTTATGTAATCAGATATCCGGGAAACTGTCGGTGACGGAAGCTGCAGGATGGAATGATCCCGGATCGTGCATACAGAAAGGGGAAACAGAAAGTATATGGAGGATTTTACACATTTTAACACGCAGGGAAAAGCAAAAATGGTAGATGTGGGGGAAAAGGAAATCTCTCACAGAAGGGCAGTTGCAGCGGCCGCGGTAAAGGTGAATGCAGAGACTTTTCGTCTGATTCAGACCGGCGGCATGAAAAAGGGGGATGTGCTGACGGTGGCACAGATCGCAGGTGTGATGGGAGCAAAGAAGACATCCGAGCTGATCCCGATGTGCCATCCGATCGCCATTCATGGGATCGATCTGTCCTTTCATATGGATGAGGAGAACTGTCGGGTAGAGATCGAAGCCTCGGTAAGCTGTGACGGAAAGACAGGGGTAGAGATGGAGGCATTGACAGCGGTTACGACGGCGGCACTGACGGTCTACGATATGTGCAAGGCAGTGCAGAAGGATATGGAGATCACCGATATCCGGCTCCTGGAAAAATCCGGAGGCGTGCACGGAGATTTTAAACGAGAGGATCAGAAACTATGAGATTCGTGGAAGGGACATTTCCTTTTCTTCGGGAAACGGGACATGTGATCGCGCTGGTCGGTGCCGGCGGCAAGACGACGCTGATGTATGAGATGGCGAGGCGGTATGCAGAGCGTGGCGCGAAGGTGCTTGTCACGACGACCACGCACATCTTCCGGCCGGAGAGCGGACACTGGGCGCAAGATCCGGAGGAGACCGTCCGGCTGTGGGGGCAGGGCACCTATGCGGTGGCCGGAATCCCCTGTGAAGACGGGAAACTTTGCAGCCTTTCGGAAGAGGTGCTGGATGAATATATACGGATGGCAGATGTTGTGCTGATTGAGGCCGACGGATCAAAGCATAAGCCCTGCAAGGTTCCGGCTGCACATGAACCGGTCATCCCGGAATCATGTGACATCGTGATCGGCGTTATGGGAATGTGTGCGTGGGGAAAGCCACTGGAAGAGGTGTGCTTTCGAACGGAAGAAGCGATGCGTCTTCTAGGGATCACTGCCCGGGAGATTCTGGATGAGAAGAGGATGGCGGCGATACTGACATCGGAAGAGGGAACCAGAAAAAACGTTGGAGACCGGGAGTATTACGTCATGCTCAGCCAGTGCGAGACAAAGGAGCGCACACAGGCGGCCGAACGGATCCGTGAGTTACTGAAGATGCAGAAGATAGAGCATTGTGTGATCGGAAAGGAGGAAATGATATAGATGAAGAAACTGATCATTGTCCGTGGCGGAGGTGATCTGGCGACAGGAACGATCCATCGTCTGTGGTCGGCGGGCCTTCCGGTGCTGGTTCTGGAAGCGGAACATCCGGCAGCGATCCGGCGGCAGGTGGCTGTCAGTGAAGCAGTCTATGACGGACGGGCTTTGGTAGAGGGAATGTCGGCGGTTCTGGTTCACAGCTGTGAGGACATAGAAGAAGTGATAAAAAAAGGAGAGGTACCGGTCCTGGTGGATCCCAAAGGGGATGCGATCCGAACCCTCCGGCCGGAAGTAGTGGTGGATGCGATCCTTGCCAAGAAGAATCTGGGCACCAGCCGGGACATGGCGCCGCTTACCGTTGCACTCGGCCCCGGATTCGAAGCGGGGAAGGATGTGGATCTCGTGATTGAGACCAGAAGGGGACATAATCTGGGACGGGTCATCCGCAGCGGGTCTGCGTATCCGAATACCGGAGTGCCGGGCAATATCGGAGGTTATTCCAAAGAACGTGTCATACACGCCAAAGAAGCAGGGTTCTTCCATAACCGGTGCAGGATCGGAGATATCGTAACGGCCGGAGAGGAGATTGCATGGATCGAAATGGAAGATGGAGGAACCTGCCCGGTGCCTGCAACATTGACGGGAATCCTGCGCGGTCTTCTCAGAGAAGGCTATCCGGTCACCAGAGGATTTAAGATCGCAGATATCGATCCGCGTAAGGAAGAACTTGCAAACTGCTTCACCATCTCGGATAAAGCCAGGTGTATTGCGGGAAGCGTTCTTGAGACGATAGTCCCTCGTTTTCTTGTATAAATTCAGACGTATTGTCGATTCCTGTATTTTTCTCTCCAATTCTTATTCTCTTTTAGGCATTTGTTAAATGCCGCAACCCATTGATTTTACTGGGTTTTCTCGCTGTTTATATATAAATTTTCTCTCCACTCATGGTAAAATATAAGTAACCACACAAACATCCCACACACGA